>CAKMPG010000136.1:0-8016 GCA_927911355.1 Streptococcus mitis
CTGATGGTGCAACTCTCTATATCACTCGTGACTTGGCTGCAGCCCTTTACCGTAAAAAACGAATACCAATTTGCCAAATCTATCTATGTCGTTGGTCAAGAGCAATCTGCCCACTTTAAACAGCTCAAAGCTGTCTTGAAAGAAATGGGCTACGACTGGAGTGAAGACATTACTCATGTTCCTTTTGGTTTGGTTACAAAAGAAGGGAAGAAACTCTCTACTCGTAAAGGGAATGTCATCTTACTAGAGCCTACTGTTGCAGAGGCTGTTAGCCGTGCCAAGGCCCAAATCGAAGCTAAAAATCCTGAACTGGAAAATAAAGACCAGGTAGCGCATGCTGTTGGTGTTGGAGCCATTAAATTCTATGACCTCAAAACCGACCGTACAAATGGATACGACTTCGACCTAGAAGCTATGGTATCCTTCGAGGGTGAAACTGGACCTTATGTTCAATACGCCTACGCTCGTATCCAATCTATCTTACGCAAAGCGGATTTCAAACCAGAAACAGCTGGCAACTATAGCTTGAATGATACTGAAAGCTGGGAAATCATCAAACTCATCCAAGACTTCCCACGTATTATCAACCGTGCGGCGGATAACTTTGAACCTTCTATCATTGCTAAATTTGCAATTAGCCTGTCTCAAGCCTTCAACAAGTACTATGCACATACACGTATCTTGGATGATAGCCCCGAACGCGACAGCCGTCTAGCTCTCAGCTACGCAACTGCAGTCGTTCTCAAAGAAGCCCTTCGCTTGCTTGGAGTAGAAGCGCCAGAGAAGATGTAAATCGCCAAAGTTACTTGATTGCAGAGCAATCTAAGTAACTAACGCCAAATCCTATTCGGACTTTGGCTAGGCGCTTCACTAGTAAAGAAACATAAATATTATCGATTTATGTTTCTTTACGTCGTAACCAGAGACACTTGCCTAAACGCCTCACTAAATTGGTCAACCAAATCTATTAATTGGCTTAGTGGCTGGTGGCAATCTTCAAGTCACTAGAATGCAAGGCAATCTAAGCAACGAATGTCAAACCCTATCAGGGATTTGGTTAGGCGCTTCACTAATTCAATCTACTCACTACTACTTCTTTATCATACAGGGAGATATTCTATGAGCCAATATGCTTATATCCTCGTTGTAATTAGCTTGGTGTTCCTTTTTCTGCTCAATAAGTACGAGAAGGAAAGACTGCAAAGACTCTACCAAGAACAACTTTTGAAGGATGAAACATTTAGGGCTGACATCAAAGAGAAAATTCACACGACTGAAAATATCAATGATGTCATTGCTTACATCAATAAAACTTATCATCTGGGAATGTTACTGTCAAAAGACATTACAGACCAATTGAAATAAACCTAGCTATTCTTTAAGAAATATCAAAACCGAGCCTGAGAGTTTATTACTTAGGCTCGGTTTTTGTATATTTTTCAAGCAACAAAGCCATCACTCCCCAGCAATGCAAGTGCAAAATCCCCTAGAATGTGATAAAATAAAAAGAGAACTCTATCAAGGAGGAAAACATGGAAAAACAAACCATCGCCGTCTTGGGGCCTGGTTCTTGGGGAACTGCCCTTTCACAAGTCTTAAATGACAATGGACACGAGGTACGTATTTGGGGAAATCTGCCCGAGCAAATCAATGAAATTAATACCTATCATACTAACAAGCACTACTTTAAAGATGTCGTTCTAGACGAAAATATCATTGCCTACACTGACTTAGCAGAGGCATTAAAAGATGTAGATGCGATTTTGTTTGTTGTCCCAACAAAAGTGACACGACTTGTTGCCCAACAAGTTGCAAAAACCTTGGACCATAAGGCTATCATCATGCACGCATCAAAGGGATTAGAGCCTGATAGCCATAAACGATTATCAACCATCCTTGAAGAAGAAATTCCTGAACATCTCCGCAGTGATATTGTCGTTGTTTCAGGACCTAGTCATGCGGAAGAAACCATTGTACGTGACCTGACTTTAATCACTGCTGCTTCTAAAGACTTACAAATAGCTCAATACGTTCAAGAACTCTTTAGTAATCACTACTTCCGACTTTATACCAATACGGATGTTATTGGAGTCGAAACTGCTGGTGCTCTTAAAAAATATTATTGCTGTCGGTGCTGGAGCTTTACATGGTTTGGGATTTGGTGACAATGCTAAGGCAGCCATCATCGCTCGAGGCTTGGCAGAAATTACCCGCTTAGGGGTAGCACTCGGTGCCAGTCCATTGACCTATAGCGGCTTATCTGGTGTGGGAGATTTGATTGTAACGGGAACCTCCATCCACTCTCGTAACTGGAGAGCCGGAGATGCTCTTGGTCGTGGAGAATCTCTAGCTGATATCGAAGCCAATATGGGCATGGTAATCGAAGGAATCTCAACGACTCGAGCAGCCTATGAACTAGCGCAAGAACTTGGAGTCTATATGCCCATTACACAAGCCATTTACCAAGTTATTTACCACGGAACCAATATTAAAGATGCCATTTATGACATCATGAACAATGAATTTAAAGCAGAAAATGAGTGGTCTTAACCCTCTAAAGAAAGGATTCTTATGACATCAAAAGTTAGAAAGGCAGTCATCCCTGCCGCTGGACTTGGAACTCGATTTTTACCAGCAACCAAAGCACTTGCTAAAGAAATGTTGCCAATTGTAGACAAACCAACTATCCAATTTATCGTCGAAGAAGCTCTTAAATCAGGTATTGAAGATATTCTGGTTGTCACTGGTAAATCAAAACGTTCTATTGAAGACCACTTTGACTCAAACTTTGAGCTTGAGTACAACCTCAAAGAAAAAGGCAAACATGACTTGCTAAAATTGGTAGACGAAACAACTGGCATTCGCCTTCACTTTATCCGTCAAAGCCATCCTCGTGGGCTTGGAGACGCTGTCTTACAAGCCAAAGCTTTTGTAGGAAATGAACCTTTTGTTGTTATGCTGGGTGATGACCTTATGGACATTACTAACGACAAGGCTATCCCATTGACAAAACAACTGATGAATGATTACGAAAAGACACATGCATCAACCATTGCTGTCATGCCCGTACCACACGAAGACGTTTCATCATATGGAGTTATCGCTCCTCAAGGTGAAGGGATTAATGGTCTCTACAGCGTTGAAACTTTCGTTGAAAAACCAGCTCCAGAGGAGGCTCCAAGTGATCTAGCTATTATCGGTCGTTATCTGCTCACACCAGAAATTTTTGAGATCCTCGAAAATCAAGCTCCTGGTGCTGGAAATGAGATTCAGCTTACTGATGCAATCGATACTCTCAATAAAACACAACGTGTTTTCGCTCGTGAATTTACAGGAGCTCGTTACGACGTTGGGGATAAATTCGGCTTTATGAAAACATCTATTGACTACGCCCTCAAGCACCCACAAGTCAAAGATGACTTTAAAGATTACCTCATCCAACTTGGAAAAGAATTAGCTGAGAAGGAATAATACTCTTCGAAAATCTCTTCAAACCACGTTAGCTTCACCTTGCCGTACTCAAGTACAGCCTGCGGTTAGCTTCCTAGTTTGCTCTTTGATTTTCATTGAGTATAAAACAAAAAAAGATAAGGTTCAAAAATGCCTTATCTTTTTTCATTACACAACTATTATTATAAGCTCTCACAACCCCATTCCCTTGTAGAAAAGTAACACTGCGAGTCCTACGAATAACACTACCCCTCCTAACCTCTGGCTGGTACTATACATCCGTCTTTCTCCTCGAACTGGAAAGATAATTGCTAGAAATGCTCCACCAACTGCTCCCCCGATATGGCCTGCTAGGCTGATTCCTGGAATCAGAACGCTTCCAATAATATTAACCACAAAAAGTGTCAGATAGGATTGCCCCAACTGCTGGATATAAGGATTACGCGTTGCATAGCGAAGAACAATAATTGCAGCAAATAGCCCATAGAGAGAAGTAGAAGCTCCTGCTGCTAAGGTTTTTGGACTAAATACAAAAAACAAAGAGATTACCCATCATTCCTGATAAAAGATAGAGAAAGAAAAACTTCTTGGATCCGAAAATTTCCTCTACTTGCCTACCAAGATAATAGAGCGAAAGCATATTAACAATGAAATGCTCCCAACCAATATGAACAAAAAATGGCAGAGAAGAGACGCCAAACCTGCTCAGGAAAGAGGCGAATAGCTGGCCCATACATGGCTCCAAATCGAAATAATGTATCCGCCCTGTCAAAGTTTCCACCTGTAGTCACCAACATTAGTAGAAATACCAAGGCCGTCACTAAGAGGAAGAAACTCGTTACAGGGTAACGTCTATCAAAGATTTCCTTCATCAATCAGAACCTCCTGAACAGGAATATCATGGCTTTCAGGGATAAAGTCCTGAATTTGACAAGGATAGATCGTACTAAAAGTATGACCAGATAAATGTTTCAGATAGCGATCATAATAACCTCCACCGTATCCAATCCGATATCCTTCCGTCGTAAAAGCCAGACCAGGAACATGAATCAAATCAATCTGAGAGGCATCCACCACTTCCAAATCTCCCTGTGGTTCCAGTAAGCCAAAGGAAGTTTTGACCAGTTGTTGCGGATTATAGACTACAAAGTCCATGCGCCCCTTGGGATAAGTTTTGGGTATCAGAACCTTCTTGCCGTCCTTCAGCGCCTGCTCAATCAGTTCCTGCGTTTGAAACTCATGAGGAAAAGAGAGGTAGGTTGCGATGACCTCAGCTTCTTGGTAAAAGGGGTGTTGTAAAAGTCGTTCGGTTAAAGCTAGATCCGAAGTAACTTTTTGAGTTCGAGGGATAGCCTTCATTTCGTGCAAGACTTGCTTACGTAATTCCGATTTCATAGATAACCCCTCTACTCTGCTGCCTTCTTTTTCAGGAAACTAGAGACCGCGTCCACCCCAATAGCTAAGGCTTCTTCCTTAGGACTCATCTGAGGGTGATGAAGGGCGTAGGGACTATCAATACCTAGCCAGAACATAACGCCATCAACTTTTGAAAGGAGATAACCAAAGTCTTCACCTGTCATAGCAGGTTCGATATCAATCAACTCAATTTCGTCTTTTTCTTCAAAGAAATCCATCAGTTCACGCGCCAAGGCTGGATGGTTCTCAACAGGCAGGTAACCACCTTGTTTGAGTTCCACTTCGACTTCCATATCGAAGGCAGCTGCAACCCCTTCTGCAACTGTTTTGACCCTTTTTTGCACCAAAAGACTCATGTCCTGTGTCAAGGCCCGAATAGTTCCATGCAAAAAGGCTGTGTCTGTGATAACATTGTTTGTTGTTCCAGCTTGGAAAACTCCAAAGGTCACCACTGCTCCCTCGATTGGGTTGACATTGCGGCTGACAACTGACTGCACCTGGGTCACAAAGTAACTAGCCGCCACCAAAGCGTCATTGGCTTCATGCGGAAAGGCTGCATGTCCTCCTTTACCTTTAAAACGAATCTTCACCTCGCAAGTCCCTGCAAAGAGTGTATGAGTATTGGTCGCAATCTGTCCAACCTTCAAATCTGGCCGAACATGAAGTCCATAAAACTGGTCTGGCAACCAGTCTCCAAAAGCGTCATCCTCATACATGAGCATGCCACCAGCTTCATTTTCTTCAGCAGGTTGAAACAGAAAGAGCAGATTGTTCTTTGGTTGCTCCTCAAGGGCGCGCTCAAGACAGCCCAAGGCAATGGTCATGTGGAAATCATGTCCACAAGCATGCATACGACCTTGGTGCTGAGAAGCGAAAGAAAGGCCTGTTTGTTCGACGATAGGTAGGCCATCAATATCTGTTCTCCAACCAATGGTTCGCTCTGGCTTACTTCCCTGTAAATAAACCAAAATACCTGTCCGCCAAGTACGAACTTGGACAAAATCCTTGCCCGCAGTTAATTTCTCAATCACATCCATCAAATAAGCATGAGTCTTGAACTCCTCCAAGCCAATCTCTGGAATCTGGTGCAAATCTCGTCTAGTCTGAATCAAATCTAACATCTATCTGTCCTCCGATATAGCAGAAAGAGGCTGGAAAAGAGTTCCGCCTCTATTTTTCATTTACAATTACAAGGTACGAAGCGCATCTTCTAGCGCTGTTTTTTGTTGAGTTTGGGCATCAATCTCTTTGATAATGCGAGCTGGAACACCTGCTACTACCACGTTTTCTGGGACATCTTGGGTAACAATAGCTCCTGCTGCGACAACTGAACCACTACCGATTTGGACTCCTTCGATAACCACTGCATTGGCACCGATAAGAACATTGTCTCCGACACGAACTGGTTCAGCGCTAGCTGGCTCAATCACACCTGCCAAAACTGCACCTGCACCAACGTGGCTATTTTTCCCAACGATAGCACGGCCACCAAGGATAGCACCCATGTCAATCATGGTTCCTGCACCGATTTCAGCACCGATATTGATAACAGCTCCCATCATGATAACAGCATTGTCACCAATTTCAACCTGATCACGGATAATAGCACCTGGCTCGATACGAGCATTGATAGCACGTTTATCTAGCAAGGGAACTGCAGAATTACGAGCATCTTGCTCAACAACATAGTCTTGATTTTCTACCAAACCATCGAGAAGCGGAGCCACATCTTTCCAGTCTCCAAATAGGACATTCCCTAGTTTGACAACAGAGCTAGGTACAGCAGTTGCGAGTTGTCCCTCAAATGTTACTTTCACACTGGTTTTCTTTTCAGCATTGGCGATAAATTGAATAATTTCTTGTGCGTTCATTTTTGTAGTAGTCATAGGCGCCTCCTAGTTCATTTTAATGATACCTATTCTACCAAAAAAGGCCTCAAATTTGAAGCCTTTTTGTTTGTTTTTAGGTATGATTTTTAGGGATGTGAGATAAAACGTGCTGTCGGTAAAAGCAAGCCCCTACCGATACAACCTAAAAACACTCTTCACAACTATCTCCCCGTGTTTTATTGACTATTCTAGTATAGCACACTTTTAGAATTAAGAAAAGACTTTTTATTCACTTTCTTTAGCTTCTTCTATCGATAGGAAAATCATGGGTAAAATAATCAGGGCCATAGCTAGAAGAAGGGACCAATCTACTACCAATCCTAAAAACAAAACACTCAAGAGAGCAGAAGAGAGAGGTTCACTGGCACTGATAACAGAAACCACTAAAGGAGAAACCAAGGACACTGCCTTCATGGAAATGAAAAGGCAAAAGCCGTCCCGAAAAAAGCGATAATGAGGCAAATCAAGATACTCCAAATATCCAGAGTAAAGGAAAGCTGGTAAACCGGCGAGAGGACATTGCTAAATAAACCTGCCAAAATCATCCCCCACCCAACCGTGGGTACAAAACCATAGCGCTTCGCAAAAGGTTGGGGTAAGATAACATTAAACATAACCCCCATGGCACTCAGCAAACCCGTCACAAGTGCTAGTGGTGTCATGGATAATTGAGAGAGATCCCCCTTTGTCGCCATCAGGCAAACACCCAACATGGCAACCAAAACATAAAAAAATAGCGCTTTTTGACGCTCGTTTTTGATAAACCAAGCGATTGTAAAGAGGATAAAGACAGGACTGATAAACTGTAAAATAGTTGCTGTCGCTGCATTTGAGTATTCTACACAGAGATAGAAAAAATACTGAACTGAAAAAATCCCCAAAATAGCATAGGCTAAAAAGGGTAGGTAAATTTTTTCTTATCTCGCCAAATATCTAGCACTTGCGATTTTAATTGTATTGCAGACCAAATGAGCACAAGACT
This sequence comes from Streptococcus mitis, assembly GCA_927911355.1. Lineage (GTDB taxonomy): Bacteria > Bacillota > Bacilli > Lactobacillales > Streptococcaceae > Streptococcus > Streptococcus mitis_DD. The sequence goes on from CAKMPG010000136.1 coordinate 7,738, forward strand.
CCCTGCCAGTGTCAAACGCATAGAGGTAATCCAGCCCGAAGACACCTGGTAATGAGTAAAGAAATACTCTCCTAGAATCCCACAAATTCCCCAGATTAAGCCAGATAGGAGCGAATAAATGGTTCCTTTAACAATCTTTTCTGATACTGATTCATACCTTATTGTAACACGAAAGGAAAAAGAAAAAGTGGCAATCAATACCACTTTCCTATCTTCTACTAGTTGATTGATGTTGAAGATGAACTTGATGTACTGCTAGAACTACTACTGAGCTACTAC
>CAKMPG010000137.1:0-4283 GCA_927911355.1 Streptococcus mitis
CTCAATATCAAAAAGAAAGGACGAAATGTGTCCTTTCTCGATCTTAGCTTTTCTTCAACCCACTACAGTTGACAAAGAGCCTGGAATTTTTAATTTTCGTTTTTAAGAATTTCTTCTAATTTATGATAGTCTTGGACACTATCGATTTCATAGATGCTATTGCCTTCTAATTCTTCAACATAGACATCCAGCTCTTTGATGTTATCCTTAACCATATTGTCCCAGTAGAGATCAACAAACTCGCCACTTGCATAAGCCTTGTCGATAAAGTTGACAATCTTTTCTGCAGTTGGAGCGTCCCAGAAGGATACACCACTAAGGATACGACCAGCCTTGCTATCAACAGTAATGTCTTGAACCTTATAGTCATCTCCATAGACCAAGAACCATTCGTTGGTACAATCTTCACGATAGACACTAAAATAAGTCGAACGAGTCAAATCATTACGGAACATATTTTTAAAGAGATAATTATCGGCATCAATAACATAGCTATTGGCCAATTCTTCTTTTACAAGATAGAGAGAGTAAAAGTTATTGTAGTCAGCGTATTTATCATTGAAAACGAGGCGAACCCCATATTTCTCTTTCAAGTAATCGAATTGTTCTTTAAGATAACCAACAATGATGATGATGTCATCGATTCCTTTTTCTTTTAGAAACTCAATTTGGTATTCAATCAAAGGTTTTTGATTAACCTGAACCAAGGCTTTAGGGGTATTTTCAGTCATAGGACGCAAGCGAGTTCCCAAGCCCGCTGCTAAGATGATGGCTTTCACACAAATCTCCTTTATTCTTTAATAATAATATAAACTCCAGCAATAACGACAAGTGACGTAATAATTGTCAGCATATCTAGCGGTGCACCCAAGAAAACAACTGCAAACAAGACTGTCCATACTACATAGCTCACATTCAAGCCTGTAGCCTTGGCTGGTTGCAAGCGATTGATAGCGATATAATAAGCCAAATAGGAAATCATATCAAAGGCTGCAAAGACAATCATAAGACCCAACAATTGTCCATTGGCCACTTCTGCAAATGACTGATGAGAGAAGAGCACAATCACAAGATAGGACAAGAATGAAGTCACTTGGCGGATTAAGAGGGCTTCGATTTCACTCAATTCACTTTCCATGGCAAAAGAGCTAAGAACACTTTCGCTTCCCCATGCAATAGCACAGACCAAAGCACAGAGAATCCCAATGTAGAAGGAATTGACCTGTTCAACCTTATAGGTCTGAGCAATAATTCCTGCAATAATCAAGGACAATACCAAATACAGTATTTTTCGAAATCTTGTGCTTCAAAAAGAAGAAAGCCAATAAAACTGAAATCGCAGGATAAATAGCCGATACAGATGAAGCTAAGGAACTTCCGATATACTTAACTGCATAAAGATTGGCCTGCATACCGATAGGACCTGCTAGCAAGGCTCCGATGATCACACTAACATTGCGAATATTTAAAAAAATTGAGAGGCGAACTTTCCCTTCTTTTACTAAAAGAAAAGCTAGTAAGATAAAGATGCTCAAAAAATCATGAGCAGCAGCCACTACAAAGGGCGACAAATCTGTAAAAATCGAAAAGATATAAGCACTAATCGTTAGACCTAAACCCCAGAAAATACCTGAGAGTAGACCAAAAGAAACTCCATTTTTATTTTTCATCTGAACCTCCATAATAAGCCAGACCTTTGACAGCTCTTTGGTAACGATTCACACCATAGTCACCAAAATCTGCGCCTTGCTCTTCCTTATAGACAGTCCAGAGACTCCAAATAGTATCTTGCAAAATTTTTATAAATGGCAATCTTTTCACGAGAGACAGGTGTTTGTTCACTGTCATAGTGAGATAAGAAAGCTTCTTCCTCTTGGGGAGTGAATTCAGATTCTAAAAAGAGAGCAGCCAAATCCCACATTGGATCATTCATTGATGAATATTCCCAGTCAATCAGATAAAGTCGTCCTTGTGGTGACTCGATAAAGTTTTCAGGCACCAAATCGATATGACAAGATTTTCTGTCAACACCTAAGTCAGCCAGTCTTTTCTCTAAGGAGAAGACTTCTTCTCGAACAGCTTCATAGTTGGCATAAGGGATTTTCTCTTCAATCAAGGATTCGTATTTTTTGATTTCTTCAAAAGGAGCAAATTCTCCTCTTAACTCCTTACCAGATGCATGAATGGTTTGTAATATTGGAGCAATTTTGTCAAATTTGGTCTTGATTGACGTTGAATCAAGCGTAATCGCAGATTCGATATACTCATTTACTTTGATACCAGCTTCAATATCAAAAAGATAATTTTTTACATCTAAGTCTAAATTCTTTAGTAGTTCAAGATTGTACTTTTCATCTTGACGATTGATCAGCTTTTCTGTCCCTTTACCAAAGAATTTAACAATGTATTGCTTATTTGTTGTTTTGACCAAATAGTTTTGATTGGTCATTCCCCCCAGTTGTTCAACACTGAGGACTTCCTCTTCTTGACTAAGTAGGGATGAAATTTTTTCTTTAATGATTTTCTCCACAATTAACCTCCAGCACTTATACTTCCCACTTAAACACTGTTTTAAAGGCTGTGTTTAAATCGGTCGCAAAGACACGGTGAATATCTTTAATTTCTCTTACAGGTTCTTCTAGATAAAGGATATTTTTAAGACGATTGGCAAACTTCTTGACTTCCATCATTTGGATTGCATTTTCAAAATCGATGCGACCAGAACGAGAGGAACCAACCAAGAGCAAGCCTTTCTCTAAGGCATCGCGTGTATTGAGATTGACTTTATACTCGCTAACACCCATCATGAGAATCGTTCCCTGAGGACGAATGTAGCGAATCAAATCATTAATAGCTGGTCCAGTACCATCACCACCACAACACTCAAAAGCATGATCAAAGGCCAAATCTTCAGGAATATTATCAGTAATATAGCATTCTTTGGCAAATGAGAAGAGTTCCAACTTTTCCCAATGACGACCAATAACCACGATCTCTGCTTCTGGCAAAGTATAGTTGATAATATTAGCAACTACAAAAGCTAAACTTCCATCTCCGATAACGGCGATTCGGTCCCGCTTGCTATGAGCAAGGGTCAATAGACGACTCATAGCGTGCATGCCGACACTGACAAACTCTGTAATCGCTGCAACCGTGTCTTCAATAGCATCATAAGCCACCACACGATCTTTAGGGAGAGAAACAAACTCTCTCATAAAGCCATTAAATCCACTAGACAAGAAATGGGTCCCTGTCATGTAGTTCTCATAGAATTCTTCATCACTCTGCATAGGAGGCTGATTGGGAATCATGACAACCTTTTGCCCAACCTCATAGGTTCCCGTCGGGTCAGAAATAACGGTTCCACATGACTCGTGAATCATTGCCATTGGAAGCTTTTTATTCAAAATCTTGGGATCACGTTTTCCTTGATAATAACGCTGATCCGCATGACAGACCGCCATGTAGTTGGGACGGATAAGGATATGATTTTCTTGATCTATAGCCTCTTCCTGGTATTTGACATTGATAAACTTAGGCTTAGTTAGTTGATAAATTTGATTAATCATTTTACTAGTCTTTCTCAATCATACTTTTTGCAATCTTCAAATCTGTTACGGTTGTAATCTTCAGATTTGAGTATTCACCTTTGGCCAAGGCCACATCTTTTCCTTTGATCACAAAGATTTTACATGCATCTGTCAAGATTTCTTTCTCTTCATCAGAAAGAGAACCGTAAAGGTCCATGAAGTCCTTGCAACGGAATGTTTGAGGCGTTTGCCCTTGATAGAGGTGAGCACGATTTGGAATATCTGTAATAAATTGACCGTTGGTGCTTTCAACGATAGTATCAACCGCTTCTACCACTGTGTCCACTGCGTCATGATTTTGGGCAAGTTGGATATTGTCTTGAATCATGCGAAGTGTAATAAATGGACGAACAGAATCGTGGGTAACAACGATATCCTCTGGAGTAAGCGGACGATAAGCATCAATGGCTTCAATGATTTTCTCAATACTTGTATTGCGGTCAGCACCACCCTTTGTAATGATGATACGTTCCTTATGAAGAGGAAGATATTTATCTACAAGATCTTCTGCATGAGAAACCCAGTCTCCATGAACTCCAACAACAATTTTTTCAATACTTGGTTCCAAGACAAATTTTTCAATTGTATGAATCAAAATAGGTCGATCACCTAGCTCTAAAAATTGTTTTGGCAAGTTACTGATTCCCATGCGTGTGCCAGTTCCACCAGCAAGAATTCCTGCATAAATCATCT
>CAKMPG010000138.1:0-10906 GCA_927911355.1 Streptococcus mitis
GTTCCACAATGGTTTGCATCAGTTTCTAAATTCCGCCAAGAAATCTTGGACGAAATTGAAAAAGTGAATTCACTCAGAATGGGGTAAAGTCCGTCTTTACAATATGATTCGTGACCGTGGCGACTGGGTTATCTCTCGTCAACGTGCTTGGGGTGTTCCACTTCCAATCTTCTATGCAGAAGACGGTACAGCTATCATGACAGCTGAGACTATTGAACATGTGGCTCAACTCTTTGAAGTACATGGTTCAAGCATTTGGTGGGAACGTGATGCCAAAGACCTCTTACCAGAAGGATTTACTCATCCAGGTTCACCAATGGTGAGTTCAAAAAAGAAACAGATATCATGGACGTTTGGTTTGACTCAGGTTCATCATGGAATGGAGTGGTAGTAAACCGTCCTGAATTGACTTACCCAGCAGATCTTTACCTAGAAGGTTCTGACCAATACCGTGGTTGGTTCAACTCATCACTCATCACATCAGTTGCTAACCATGGCGTAGCACCTACAAACAAATCTTGTCACAAGGTTTTGCCCTTGACGGTAAAGGTGAGAAGATGTCTAAATCTCTTGGAAATACCATTGCTCCAAGCGATGTTGAGAAACAATTTGGTGCTGAAATCTTGCGTCTCTGGGTAACAAGTGTTGACTCAAGCAACGACGTGCGTATCTCTATGGATATCTTGAGTCAAGTTTCTGAAACTTACCGTAAGATTCGTAACACCCTTCGTTTCTTGATTGCCAATACATCTGACTTTAACCCAACTCAAGATTCAGTAGCTTACGATGAGCTTCGCTCAGTTGATAAGTACATGACGATTCGCTTTAACCAGCTTGTCAAGACCATTCGTGATGCCTATGCGAACTTTGAATTCTTGACAATCTACAAGGCCTTGGTGAACTTTATCAACGTTGACTTGTCAGCCTTTTACCTTGATTTTGCCAAAGATGTTGTTTACATCGAAGGTGCCAAATCATTGGAACGCCGTCAAATGCAGACTGTCTTCTATGACATTCTTGTGAAAATCACCAAACTCTTGACACCAATCCTTCCTCACACTGCGGAAGAAATCTGGTCATATCTTGAGTTTGAAGCTGAAGACTTCGTTCAATTATCAGAATTGCCAGAAGCGGAAACTTTTGCTAACCAAGAGGAAATCTTGGACACATGGGCAGCCTTCATGGACTTCCGTGGGCAAGCTCAAAAAGCCTTGGAAGAGGCTCGTAATGCCAAAGTTATCGGTAAATCACTTGAAGCTCACTTGACAGTTTATCCAAATGAAGTTGTGAAAACGCTTCTTGGAGCAGTGAACAGCAATGTGGCTCAACTTTTGATTGTGTCTGAATTGACCATCGCAGAAGGGCCAGCTCCAGAAGCTGCCGTAAGCTTCGAAGATGTATCCTTCACAGTTGAACGCGCTGCAGGCCAAGTATGTGACCGTTGCCGTCGTATCGACCCAACAACAGCAGAACGTAGCTACCACGCAGTCATCTGTGACCACTGTGCAAGTATCGTAGAAGAAAACTTTGCGGACGCAGTCGCAGAAGGATTTGAAGCGAAATAAGGTTGAGAAGTCTAGGGAAAACTCCATTTGAGAAGAAAAGACAACTAATTTTATAGTCTATTAAACGCATTGTATCACGTTTTTGAACACCTGATACGATGCGTTTTTTATCATGTTTGTACCTTTTTGTCCTGCTCTTGTTTCAATCAACTCTACACCGTTATATATTATAGAAATTCAAAAAGCTCATGATTCATCTGAAAAGCAGATTTCATGAGCTTTTATCGTAATTCTAAATAGATTCATTAATCAAGTTTTTGAGATTTAATAGGAGATGCTCTAAAGTTAGGACTGTTTTCTCATGATGATCTTGCTGGTAGAGATTTTGAAAATAGTCTTGGATATCGTCTTCAAAATGTTGAGGTAGATGAGAGCAATTGTTTTTGCGTACTGGAGCATGCGTTTTTCTCCTGGATGGAGCTGCTCATTGAAGGCAAAGAGCAAATCGAAGTAAGAAGCGAAAAAACTCGCTACTTCTGTGATTAATGCTGAGTAAGTCTTTGCGTTTGAGGGCTTTTTTGATTTGTCTTGAAAAAGCTGGCATAGCTTGGTCTAGAAGCAGGAATTGCTTGTTGATGATATTCTTTTTCAGCTCAGCTGGATAAGGAAGATTGTACTTTTTCTGGAGGGCAGCATAGTGACCATCTCGATCGTAGAGAATCTTGCTGTTGAGTAGATTGTACCACATACAAGTAGTGTAAGAATTCTGGGCTTGGTGCTCTAAAACTACGACCTGTAAATTTTTGTCAAATTCGTCTAGAGAGCGGTAAATCAGTTCAATCTCTATGCCATTATTGAGAACACAATCATCCTCCAATTCCCAAAATTGATTGCCGATTTCCATATAGGAGCAGTATTTACTGAGAATTTCTTTTCGGATGTCTGGCGAGAGGGGAGCACTGAGGTAGACATATACATCATAGTCAGAGTCTTTGTCAAAATCTTGTCCAGCCCGTGATCCTCCTAGAGCTAGTGCCTCTACTTGTTCCAGTTGAGCCAATTCTTTAAAGAGCTGTTGTGGCATAATGGTAACCTTCTTTATTTTTTGACATCATTCTAACAAAAAGTAGGGAGACTAGCAAGAGTGAAATGGAAATTTCTTCTCACATAATTGCTGATCTTGTTCAAAGCAACCCAACTGCCAAACAGTCGGTTCCTTTTTGGTTTTGACTAGCTTTTTTGTGAAAAATTGTGTAAAATAGAATAGATAAACGAGGGAAAACCTCGGAAAATTTAAAGGAGAATCCATCTAATGGTAAAATTGGTTTTTGCTCGCCACGGTGAGTCTGAATGGAACAAAGCTAACCTTTTCACTGGTTGGGCTGATGTTGATTTGTCTGAAAAAGGTACACAACAAGCGATTGACGCTGGTAAATTGATCAAAGAAGCTGGTATCGAATTTGACCAAGCTTACACTTCAGTATTGAAACGTGCGATCAAGACAACTAACTTGGCTCTTGAAGCTTCTGACCAATTGTGGGTTCCAGTTGAAAAATCATGGCGTTTGAACGAACGTCACTACGGTGGTTTGACTGGTAAAAACAAAGCTGAAGCTGCTGAACAATTTGGTGATGAGCAAGTTCACATCTGGCGTCGTTCATACGATGTATTGCCTCCAAACATGGACCGTGATGATGAGCACTCAGCTCACACAGACCGTCGTTACGCTTCACTTGACGACTCAGTTATTCCAGATGCTGAAAACTTGAAAGTGACTTTGGAACGTGCCCTTCCATTCTGGGAAGATAAAATCGCTCCAGCTCTTAAAGATGGTAAAAACGTATTCGTAGGAGCTCACGGTAACTCAATCCGTGCCCTTGTAAAACACATCAAAGGTTTGTCAGATGACGAAATCATGGACGTGGAAATTCCTAACTTCCCACCATTGGTATTCGAATTTGACGAAAAAATTGAACGTAGTTTCTGAATACTACCTTGGAAAATAAAAAATTGTAAGTCTAGAATTGATTTCTAGGCTTTTTATGTTAGTATGGTAGTATGATAAGGAATAAAAAACAAGATTATGTATTGGCCTACAAGCAACCAGCGTCAACGACATATAAGGGTTGGGAAGAAGAGGTCTTACCGATAGGCAATGGTTCTTTAGGAGCAAAAGTATTTGGCCTTATAGGGGCTGAGCGGATTCAATTTAATGAAAAAAGTCTCTGGTCTGGTGGTCCACTTCCTGATAGTTCCGATTATCAGGGTGGAAATCTTCAGGACCAGTATGGTTTTTTAGCTGAGATTCGGCAGGCTTTGGAAAAGAGAGATTACAATCGGGCTAAGGAACTGGCTGAACAGCACCTGATCGGGCCAAAAACGAGTCAATATGGGACCTATCTATCCTTTGGGGATATTCACATTGAGTTTAGTCAGCAAGGTACGACTTTGTCTCAGGTTACGGATTACCAGAGGCAACTGAATATCAGTAAGGCGCTTGCGACGACTTCTTATGTCTATAAGGGAACGAAATTTGAACGTGAAGCTTTTGCGAGTTTTCCAGATAATCTCTTGGTTCAGCGCTTTACTAAGGAAGGGGCGGAAACTCTAGATTTTACTATAGAACTGTCGCTAAGTCGTGATTTGGCTTCTGATGGAAAGTATGAGGAGGAAAAATCTGATTACAAGGAATGCAAGTTGGATATTACTGATTCTCATATCTTGATGAAGGGAAGAGTTAAGGACAATGACCTGCAGTTTGCTAGCTGTTTAGCTTGGGAAACAGATGGGGATATTAGAGTTTGGTCAGATAAGGCTCAGATATCAGGAGCCAGTTATGCCAATCTTTTCTTGGCTGCTAAGACTGATTTTGCCCAAAATCCTGCTAGTAATTATCGCAAGAAAATAGATTTAGAGAAACAGGTTAAGGACTTGGTGGAGATAGCTAAAGAAAAGGGCTATGCCCAATTGAAATCAAGGCATATTCAGGATTACCAAGCCTTATTCCAACGTGTTCAATTGGATTTGGGAGCTGATGTAGACACATCCACTACAGATAATTTGCTAAAAAATTATAAGCCACAAGAGGGGCATGCTTTGGAGGAATTGTTCTTCCAGTATGGACGGTATTTATTGATTAGTTCTTCTAGAGATTGCTCAGATGCTCTACCAGCTAACCTACAGGGAGTCTGGAATGCGGTCGATAATCCTCCTTGGAATTCGGACTATCACCTGAATATCAATCTGCAGATGAATTATTGGCCAGCCTATGTTACTAATCTTCTAGAGACGGCTTTTCCAGTCATCAACTATATAGATGATTTGCGTGTCTATGGTCGTCTAGCGGCTGCAAGGTATGCAGGAATCGTCTCTCAGAAAGGTGAGGAGAATGGTTGGCTGGTTCATACTCAAGCGACTCCTTTTGGCTGGACGGCACCTGGTTGGGATTATTACTGGGGGTGGTCACCAGCTGCCAATGCTTGGATGATGCAAACTGTTTATGAAGCCTATTCATTTTATAGGGATCAAGACTATCTCAGGGAGAAAATTTATCCCATGTTGAGGGAAACCGTTCGTTTTTGGAATGATTTTTTACATGAGGATCAGCAGGCGCAGCGTTGGGTCTCTTCTCCATCTTACTCACCAGAACATGGTCCGATTTCGATTGGCAATACCTATGACCAATCTCTGATTTGGCAGTTATTTCATGATTTTATTCAGGCTGCTCAGGAATTGGGGCTGGATGAGGCCTTGTTGACTGAGGTTAAGGAGAAGTTTGATCTGCTTAATCCTCTTCAAATCACTCAATCTGGTCGAATCAGGGAGTGGTATGAAGAGGAAGAGCAGCATTTTCAAAATGAGAAAGTGGAGGCCCAGCATCGGCACACTTCCCATTTGGTGGGACTCTATCCTAGCAATCTCTTTAGCTACAAGGTACAAGAGTATCTTGAAGCGGCGCGTGCTAGCCTTAATGATCGTGGAGATGGCGGCACAGGTTGGTCTAAGGCCAATAAGATCAATCTTTGGGCGCGTCTAGGAGATGGCAATCGAGCCCATAAATTATTAGCAGAGCAGTTAAAGTCATCTACCTTGCCAAATCTTTGGTGTAGCCACCCTCCTTTTCAGATAGATGGTAATTTTGGTGCTAGCAGTGGAATGGCAGAAATGTTACTCCAGTCTCATACAGCTTATCTGGTACCTCTAGCCGCCCTACCCGATGCATGGTCAACAGGTTCCGTTTCAGGCTTAATGGCACGTGGACATTTTGAAGTTAGCATGAGGTGGGCGGATAAAAAACTCTTACAGTTGACCATTTTATCAAGAAGTGGGGGAGATTTGCGAGTCTCTTATCCAGATATTGAAAAAAGTGTGATTGAAGTGAATCAAGAAAAAATAAAAGCGAAATGCATGGGGAAAGATTGTATTTCAGTGGCGACAGCAGAAGGTGATTTTGTTCAATTTTATTTTTAAGAAGGTGATAGAAGGCAGTAATTTGATACTGCCTTTTAATAAGGATTTAAGAATGTAAGCAGTTTCCAACTAGTTGAAAAAGCGTTATAATGGTAGTAGGAAGTAATTTGTTTGAGAGAGGGTGGGTCTGATGGCTTATATTGAGATGAAACACTGTTACAAGCGTTATCAGGTTGGGGACACGGAGATTGTGGCCAATCGCGATGTGAATTTTGAGATTGAAAAGGGTGAATTGGTGATTATTCTAGGTGCATCTGGTGCAGGCAAGTCAACGGTTCTTAACCTTCTTGGGGGAATGGATACCAATGATGAGGGGGAAATCTGGATTGATGGTGCCAATATTGCAGACTATAGTTCGCACCAGAGAACCAATTACCGTCGCAATGATGTAGGCTTTGTTTTTCAGTTTTATAATCTAGTTTCCAATCTAACCGCTAAGGAAAATGTGGAGTTGGCTTCAGAAATCGTGACAGATGCCTTGAATCCTGAACAGGTCTTGACAGATGTAGGTCTGGCTCATCGTCTCAATAACTTTCCAGCCCAGCTTTCTGGAGGGGAGCAACAGCGAGTCTCCATTGCACGCGCGGTAGCTAAAAATCCTAAAATTCTCCTTTGTGACGAACCGACAGGCGCCTTGGATTATCAGACGGGCAAGCAAGTCTTGAAAATTCTGCAAGATATGTCTCGTCAAAAGGGAGCGACGGTAATCATCGTGACTCACAATGGAGCTTTGGCGCCCATTGCTGATCGCGTGATTCATATGCACGATGCCAGTGTCAAGGATGTGGTGAGGAACCAGTATCCTCAGGATATCGACAGTTTGGAGTACTAGCATGATCAAGCGAAAAACCTATTGGAAGGACTTAATTCAGTCCTTCACAGGCTCCAAGGGGCGTTTTTTATCCATCTTAACCTTGATGATGTTGGGATCTCTAGCCTTAGTAGGCCTCAAAGTAACCAGCCCCAACATGGAGGCGACAGCTAATGATTATTTAACAACTGCTCAAACCTTGGATTTGGCAGTTATGTCTAATTATGGTTTGGATCAAGCAGATCAAGAAGAACTAAAACAGACGGAGGGCGCAGAGGTTGAGTTTGGCTATTTGACAGATGTGACTATGGAAAATGGGCAGGATGCCATTCGGCTGTACTCCAAACCAGAGCGAATTTCAACCTTTCAGCTAAGAGAGGGACGACTTCCTCAGTTAGACAAGGAAATCGCTTTGGCCACTCATTTGCAAGGCCAATACAGCGTGGGACAGGAAATTAGTTTTAAAGAAAAAGAAGAGGGTCATTCCTCTTTAAAAGACCATACTTATACCATTACTGGTTTTGTGGATTCAGCTGAAATCCTCTCTCAGCGAGATATGGGCTACGCAGGAAGTGGAAGTGGGACTCTGACAGCCTATGGGGTGATTTTACCTAGTCAGTTTGATCAGAAAGTCTACAATATAGCTCGTTTGAAATATCAAGATTTATCAGAATTAAATGCCTTTTCATCAGCTTATGAAGAAAAATCTAAGCAACATCAGGAAGACCTTGAACAAGCTTTGTCAGATAATGGAAAGGCACGTCTGCAATTCTTGAAAAAAGAAGGCCAAGAGTCTCTCGATAAGGGGCAAGAGACCCTTGATAAGGCTCAGGCTAATTTGCAGGAAGGCAAGAGTCGTTTTAGCAACTGCTCAAGCTCGTTTACAGGCTCAGGAAAGTCAACTAGCCTTGCTACCTCAAGTTCAGAGAGAGCAGGCTAGTGCTCAACTTACCCAAGCTAAGCAGGAATTGAGCAAGGAAGAGGACAAAATAAAGCAGGCTGAACAAAATTTAGCCCAAGAAAAGGAAAAATTAGAAAAACATCAGCAAGTCTTGGATGAATTAGCTGAGCCCAAGTATCAAGTCTATAATCGTCAGACCATGCCTGGCGGTCAGGGCTACCTCATGTACAGCAATGCTTCAGCCAGTATTCGGGCAGTGGGCAATATCTTTCCTGTAGTGCTTTATGCCGTAGCAGCTATGGTGACCTTTACAACCATGACTCGTTTTGTGGATGAAGAGCGAACTCATGCAGGGATTTTTAAGGCCTTGGGCTATCGTAGTAAGGATATTATCGTCAAGTTTCTCCTATACGGTCTAGTAGCTGGGACTGTAGGAACAGCTCCAGGTAGCATACTTGGACATTATTTACTAGCAGGTGTGATTTCAAGTGTCATTACAAAAGGCATGGTGGTGGGAGAAACCCAGATTCAGTTCTATTGGACCTATAGCTTACTGGCTCTTGTCTTGAGTTGGTTGGCGAGTGTGCTACCAGCCTACTTGGTAGCTCGTAGGGAACTTCATGACGAAGCAGCCCAGCTTTTACTGCCTAAACCTCCTGTTAAAGGTGCTAAAATCTTACTGGAGCGTCTCAGTTTTATCTGGCGCCGTCTCAGTTTTACTCATAAGGTAACAGCTCGCAATATCTTTCGTTATAAGCAGCGTATGTTGATGACGATCTTTGGTGTGGCAGGTTCTGTAGCTCTGCTTTTTGCAGGTTTGGGAATCCAATCCTCTGTAGCAGGAGTTCCGTCTAGACAGTTTCAACAAATCCAACAGTATCAAATGATTGTCTCTGAAAATCCTAGTGCTACCAATCAGGACAAGGCAAATCTAGAAGAAGTGTTGAAAGGGCAGGACATCAAAGCCTACCAGAAAATCTATTCAAAAACGCTAGACAAGGATTTCAAAGGTAAGGCTGGTCTTCAGACAATGACCCTTATGATGACAGAGAAGGAGGATTTGACTCCCTTTATTCATCTGCAACATCATCAGCAGGAGCTGACATTAAAAGATGGCGTCGTTATTACAGCTAAACTTGCCCAGCTGGCAGGTGTCAAGGTTGGACAGACTCTAGAAATTGAAGGTAAGAAGCTAAAGGTCGCTGCCATTGCTGAGAACTACGTTGGTCACTTTATTTATATGAGTCAGGCTAGCTATGAGCAAATTTACGGACAGTTACCCCAAGCCAATACTTATCTGGTCTCGTTAAGGGATACCAGTGCGACTAGTATCGAAAGACAGGCAGGCTTGCTTATGAATCAATCTGCGGTGTCAAGCGTTGTCCAGAATGCTTCAGCCATTCGACTCTTTGACTCTGTCGCAAGTTCACTCAATCATACCATACCATCTTGGTCATCGTATCGGTTCTATTGGCTATCGTTATCCTTTACAATCTGACTAACATCAACGTAGCTGAGAGAATCCGTGAACTCTCTACTATCAAGGTTCTCGGTTTTCATAATAAGGAAGTCACCCTCTACATTTACCGTGAGACGATTGTACTATCTCTTGTGGGAATCGTACTTGGTCTGCTATCAGGTTTCTATTTACACCAATTTTTTGATTCAAATGATTTCGCCTGCGACTATTCTCTTTTTATCCGCAGGTAGGCTGGGAAGTCTATGTAATTCCAGTGGCAGCAGTAAGCACCATTTTGACCCTACTTGGTTTCTTTGTCAATTATCATCTGAGAAAGGTTGATATGCTTGAAGCCCTGAAATCTGTAGAGTAATGCTATTCGAAAATCTTTTCAAACCACGTCAGCTTCCATCTGCAACCCAAAACAGTGTCTTGAGTAGCCTGCGACTAGATTACTAGTTTGCTCTTTTGATTTTCATTTATTTACTCGTAAACAAAAAATCCTCCGTTTCAAAGAGTAGGGAACTCTTTGTGACAGAGGATTTTTTTCTATAGGGCTTTAGCAGCTGCAATTGCGGCTTCGAAGTTTGGTTCAGAGTTGATATTGTCAACGTATTCAACGTAGCGAATAGTATTGTCAGTATCGAGGACAAAGACTGCGCGTGCAATAGGTGCCACTCATTTATTAAGAGGGCATAATCACGTCCAAAGGACTGGTCGAAATAGTCTGAGAGCATGATGGCATTTTCAACACCTTCAGCACCGCACCAACGTTTTTGGGCAAAAGGGAGGTCCATGGAAACAGTCAAGACAACTGTATTATCCAGTCCAGCCAGTTCTTCATTAAAACGACGCGTTTGAGTTGAGCAAATACCTGTATCGATAGAAGGCACGACACTTAAGACTTTTTTCTTGCCATCAAAATCAGCCAGAGATTTTTTAGAAAGGTCTGTTGTAGTGAGTGAAAAATCAAGTGCCTTGTCGCCGACTTGTAGTTGTTTACCTGTAAAGCTCACAGGATTTCCGAGAAAAGTTACCATATGATACTCCAATCTTTTTTCTTCCATTTTAGCTGAAACAGTCGGAATTTTCCAATGATTTGACCGGAAATATGGGCATAGAAAAAAACGCCAGCTCATGTGAGAATGACGTTTTTCAGAGGCTTATTTTGCCAATCCTTCAGCAATCTTGTCAAGGTTGTATTTCATCATGTTGTAGTAGCTGTCGCCTTCTTTACCTTGTTCTGCGATAGAGTCAGTAAAGATTTGTGCGTAGATTGGGATGTTTGTGTCTTGTGAAACAGTCTTCATTGGACGGTCATCCACACTTGATTCTACAAAGAGTGAAGGAACTTTTGTTTGGCGAAGTTTTCAACCAAGGTTTTGATTTGTTCAGGAGTTCCTTCTTCTTCAGTGTTGATTTCCCAGATATAGGCACTTGGGACACCGTAGGCTTTAGAGAAGTATTTGAAGCATCCTTCGCTGGTTACGATCAATTTCTTCTCAGCAGGGATGTTGTTAAATTTCTCTTTAGCTTCCTTGTCAAGTTTGTCTAGCTTATCAGTATATTCTTTGAGATTTTTTTCGTAGAATTCCTTGTTGCTAGGGTCTTTTAGCGCTCAATTGTTTTGCGATATTCTTAGCAAAAATAATCCCGTTTTCAAGGTTAAGCCAAGCGTGTGGATCTTCTTTGCCTTTTTTCGTTTTGACCTTCAAGGTAGATAACATCAAACGCCTTCGCTGACTGCAAAGTAGTCTTTG
>CAKMPG010000139.1:0-2902 GCA_927911355.1 Streptococcus mitis
AAACGTGTGGATGGTTTAATCTTCCTTTATGCCGAAGAGGAGGATCCCTTGGTCAAGCTGGTCGCTGATGAGCAGTTCCCCTTCCTCATCCTAGGCAAATCCATTTCACCCTTCATCCCTCTTGTCGATAATGACAATGTCCAAGCTGGTTTTGATGCAACCGAATATTTTATCAAAAAAAGGCTGCAAACGAATTGCCTTCATGGAGGGACTAAGCGACTCTTCGTAACACAAGACCGTTTAACAGGCTATGAGTCAGCACTCAAACAATACCAACTGCCTATGGACGGAAATCTGACCTACTTTGCAAATGAATTCCTAGAGGAAAAGGATATCAGTTTAGCCAACTCCTCTTTCAGCATGACCCACAGATTGATGCTATTATTACTATTGATAGCCTTCTTGCTGCAGGGGTCTGTGATTACATCGCAAAACACCAACTGGATGTCCCTGTTCTCAGCTTTGACTCGGTCAATCCCAAGCTCAAACTTGGCGGCCTATGTTAGATAATCAATAGCCTAGAACTTCGGGCGCGTTTTCCTTTGAAACCATTCTCCAGATTATTAACGATGCCAAAAACAATAAACAGATTTGTTACCGCCAGTTGATTGGACACAAAATTATCGAAAAATAAAGACCAGCCTCAAGGCTGGTCTTTTGAGTATTATTAATTGTCTGTTTCTACGAATCGTCCTAGGATGTGGACATTTTCGGATACAGAGACAAAGGCTGTTGGATCGACCTGTTTCATGATGTGTTTAAAATCATTAAACTCTGCACGTGTAATGACAGTGATTAAAACTGCCTTTCTTTCGTGATTATAGGTTCCTTCTGCATCGTGGATCATGGTTGCTCCGCGGTGCAATTTTTATGGATTTTTTCAATTACCTTCTCTGGATGATTGGTCACAATCATGGCCTGCATCCGTTTTGCTTGGTAAAGACCGCATCTGTTACACGGCTAGAGACAAAGATGGTAATCATAGAGTAGAGGGCGTATTTCCAACCAAGGTCAAACCGGCTATCAGCATGATGGTCCCATTTACCAAGAAAGAAATACTACCAACATTCTTACCCGTTTTCTTGCGAATAGTCAGGCTGACGATATCCGTCCCACCACTGGAGATATTGTTTCGAAGAGCAAAACCAATCCCCAAGCCCATGACAACACCCCCAAAAAGAGCATTGATAATAGGATCCTCCGTCAAGGTCGCCACAGGGACAAACTGGATAAAGAAGGAACTCATGGATACCGTGATAAAGGTAAAGACGGTGAACTTATGGCCAATCTGATACCAAGCCAAGACCATCAAAGGAAAATTAATGGCGTAGAAGGTCAGGGAAATCGGAATGTGAAAACCAAACCAGTGATTACTCAAGGCAGAGATAATCTGTGCCAGACCTGTCGCACCACTCGAATACACATGACCTGGTTGGAAAAGAAATTGACCGCTACTGCTGATAAAAATCCATAGACCAGAGAGGCCGAAATCTTCTCATCATATTTTTTCGCGAGAGATGCTTTGTAAGACACGTAAAATTTTTTATCTGATGAGCAAAGCGGCGCAGATAATAGCGCCACCGCTTAATTCGTTTTGCTTGTTTCATCTTCTTCTACTTGTAAGCTGAGTTCCTCTAGTTGTTTGAGAGCTACTGTTGAAGGAGCTTGTGTCATTGGGTCACTTGCCTTATTGTTCTTAGGGAAGGCAATAACTTCACGAATATTTTCTTCTCCTGCTAAGAGCATGACAAATCGGTCAAGCCCGATAGCCAAGCCACCGTGTGGTGGGAAACCATAGTCCATGGCTTCAAGAAGGAAACCAAACTGGTCATTTGCTTCTTCGGCTGAGAAACCAAGAGCCTTGAACATACGTTCTTGAAGGTCTTTTTGGTTGATACGAAGGCTACCACCACCAAGTTCATAACCGTTCAAGACAATATCGTAAGCAATGGCACGAACCTTCGCCAAATCACCTTCTAATTCGTGAGCAGTCTCTTCCTGTGGTAGAGTAAATGGATGGTGGGCGCTCATGTAACGACCTTCTTCTTCAGACCATTCAAACATTGGCCAGTCAACAACCCAAAGGAAGTTGAATTTATCATTATCAATCAAACCAAGCTCTTTGGCAATACGTCCACGAAGGGCACCAAGCGTTGCATTAGCCACTTCAAGCGTATCCGCCACAAAGAGAACCAAGTCCTTATCTTCAAGAGCAAGCGCTGTTGTCAATTCTGCTTGGATGCTAGTCAAGAACTTGGCAACTGGTCCGTTTAATTCTCCATCAACCACCTTGACCCAAGCAAGACCTTTGGCACCATACTGTTTGGCTACTTCGGTCATCTTGTCGATGTCTTTACGTGAATAGTTGTCCGCAGCTCCTTTGACCACAATTGCTTTTACAGCAGGTGCTTCTGAAAAGACTTTAAAGTCTACACCTTTGACTACTGCTGTCAGGTCCTGAAGCAACATGTCAAAACGGGTATCTGGCTTGTCAGAACCGTAAAGAGCCATAGCATCATCATATTTCATACGAGGAAATGGAAGCGTCACTTCGATGCCTTTAGTTTCTTTCATCACGCGCGCAATCAAACCTTCTGTGATATCTTGGATTTCTTGTTCAGTAAGGAAAGACGTTTCCAAGTCAACCTGGGTAAACTCAGGCTGGCGGTCACCACGCAAGTCCTCGTCACGGAAACATTTAACGATTTGATAGTAACGGTCAAAACCAGCATTCATCAAGAGCTGTTTCGTGATTTGTGGACTTTGAGGAAGCGCGTTAAAAAATGCCCTTTATTAACACGAGACGGCACCAAGTAGTCACGCGCCCCTTCAGGAGTTGACTTAGAAAGGAATGGTGTCTCCACGTCAATAAACTCCAACTCATCCAAGTAGTTGCGGATAG
>CAKMPG010000140.1:0-6627 GCA_927911355.1 Streptococcus mitis
TAGTGATTTACTATAATAGGAATTTTCACAAAATTCTGTTATAATGGCTATATTAGAAAATTTCGAGGAGACAAACATGACAGTTAAAATTGCTTTACTAGGATTTGGTACCGTTGCAAGTGGTGTGCCTTTCCTCCTAAAGGAAAATGGAGAAAAAATTAATCAATCAGCACATTCAGAGATTGAAGTTGCTAAGGTGTTGGTCAAGGATGAAGATGAGAAAAATCGCTTGCTTGCAGCAGGGAATAACTTTAACTTTGTAACCAATGTGGATGACATTTTGTCAGATCAAGACATTACGATCGTAGTGGAATTGATGGGGCGTATCGAACCTGCTAAAACCTTTATCACTCGTGCCTTGGAAGCTGGAAAACACGTTGTTACTGCTAACAAGGACCTTTTGGCTGTCCATGGTGCAGAATTGTTAGAAATCGCTAAAGCTAACAAGGTAGCACTTTACTACGAAGCAGCAGTAGCTGGTGGGATTCCAATTCTTCGTACCTTGGCAAATTCCTTGGCTTCTGATAAAATCACGCGCGTGCTTGGAGTAGTCAACGGAACTTCTAACTTCATGATGACCAAGATGGTGGAAGAAGGCTGGTCTTACGATGATGCTCTTGCGGAAGCGCAACGTCTAGGATTTGCAGAAAGCGACCCGACAAATGACGTAGATGGGATTGATGCAGCCTACAAGATGGTGATTTTGAGCCAATTTGCCTTTGGCATGAAGGTTGCCTTTGATGATGTAGCTCACAAGGGAATTCGTAACATCACACCAGAAGACGTAGCTGTAGCCCAAGACTTGGGTTATGTAGTGAAATTGGTTGGTTCTATCGAGGAAACTTCTTCAGGAATTGCTGCAGAAGTGACTCCAACCTTCCTTCCTAAAGCGCATCCACTTGCCAGTGTAAATGGGGTAATGAACGCTGTCTTTGTAGAATCTATCGGTATCGGTGAGTCTATGTACTACGGACCAGGTGCTGGTCAAAAACCAACTGCAACAAGTGTTGTGGCGGATATTGTCCGTATCGTTCGTCGCCTGAATGATGGAACCATTGGCAAAGACTTCAACGAATATAGCCGTGACTTGGTCTTGGCAAATCCTGAGGATGTCAAAGCTAATTACTACTTCTCAATCTTGGCTCCAGACTCAAAAGGTCAGGTCTTGAAATTGGCTGAAATCTTCAATGCTCAAGATATTTCCTTCAAGCAAATTCTCCAAGATGGCAAAGAGGGGGACAAGGCGCGTGTCGTGATCATCACACACAAGATTAATAAAGCCCAGCTTGAAAATGTCTCAGCTGAATTGAAGAAGGTTTCAGAATTTGACCTCTTGAATACCTTCAAGGTGCTAGGAGAATAAGATGAAAATTATTGTACCTGCAACCAGTGCCAATATCGGGCCAGGATTTGACTCGGTCGGTGTAGCTGTAACCAAGTATCTTCAAATTGAGGTATGTGAAGAACGAGATGAGTGGCTGATTGAACACCAGATTGGCAAATGGATTCCACATGACGATCGTAATCTCTTGCTCAAAATTGCTTTGCAAATTGTACCAGACTTGCAACCAAGACGTTTAAAAATGACTAGTGATGTTCCCTTGGCACGTGGTTTGGGTTCTTCCAGTTCTGTTATTGTTGCTGGGATTGAACTAGCCAACCAACTGGGCCAGCTCAACTTGTCAGACCATGAAAAATTGCAGTTAGCGACCAAGATTGAAGGGCATCCTGACAATGTGGCTCCAGCCATTTATGGTAATCTCGTTATTGCAAGCTCTGTTGATGGACAAGTTTCTGCTATCGTAGCAGACTTCCCAGAGTGTGATTTCCTAGCCTACATTCCAAACTATGAATTGCGTACTCGAGACAGCCGTGGCGTCTTACCTAAGAAATTGTCTTACAAGGAAGCTGTTGCAGCTAGTTCTATCGCCAATGTGGCGGTTGCAGCCTTGTTGGCAGGAGACATGGTGACCGCTGGACAAGCAATCGAGGGAGACCTCTTCCACGAGCGCTATCGTCAGGACTTGGTGAGAGAATTTGCTTCGATTAAGCAAGTGGCCAAAGAAAATGGTGCCTATGCAACCTATCTCTCTGGTGCTGGGCCGACAGTTATGGTTTTGGCTTCTCATGACAAGATGCCAACGATTAAGGCTGAATTGGAAAAGCAACCCTTCAAAGGAAAACTTCATGACTTGAAGGTTGATACCCAAGGTGTCCGTGTCGAAGCAAAATAAAGAATAGAAGATAGGATGGGGAAACTCTCGACCAGAGGGCTTCCTATCCTTTTTTTGAAAAGAAGTTTATACTCAATGAAAATCAAAGTGTAAACTAGGAAGCTAGCCACAGGCTGCTCAAAACACTGTTTTGAGGTTGTGGATAGAACTGACGAAGTCAGTAACCATACCTACGGTAAGGCGACGCTGACGTGGTTTGAAGAGATTTTCGAAGAGTATTAGTTAAAAACTTGATAAAGGAGAAATAAAGATGGTAGAAATTTATCTAGCAGGAGGTTGTTTTTGGGGCTTAGAGGAGTATTTTTCACGAATTTCTGGAGTGCTAGCAACCAGTGTTGGCTACGCTAATGGGCAAGTCGAAACGACCAATTACCAGCTGCTCAAGGAAACAGACCATGCAGAAACGGTTCAAGTGATTTACGATGAGAAGGAAGTGTCACTCAGAGAGATTTTACTTTATTATTTCCGTGTTATTGATCCATTATCAGTCAATCAACAAGGGAATGACCGTGGACGTCAGTATCGGACCGGAATTTATTACCAAGATGAAGCTGATTTGCCAGCTATCTACACAGTAGTGCAGGAGCAGGAGCGCATGATTGGGCAAAAGATTGCAGTAGAGGTGGAGAAACTACGTCATTACATTCTGGCTGAAGACTATCATCAAGACTATCTTAAGAAAAATCCTTCAGGTTACTGTCATATCGATGTGACCGATGCTGAGAAGCCGTTGATTGATGCCTCTAACTATGAAAAGCCTAGCCAAGAGGTGTTAAAGGAAAGCTTAACTGAAGAGTCCTATCGTGTCACCCAAGAAGCTGCTACAGAGGCTCCATTTACCAATGCCTATGACCAAACCTTTGAAGAAGGGATTTATGTAGATATTACGACAGGTGAGCCACTCTTTTTTGCCAAGGATAAGTTTGCCTCAGGTTGTGGATGGCCAAGTTTTAGCCGTCCGATTTCCAAGGAGTTGATTCACTATTACAAGGACCTGAGTCATGGAATGGAGCGAATCGAGGTTCGTTCTCGGTCAGGAAATGCTCACTTGGGTCATGTTTCACAGATGGACTGCGTGAGTTTGGTGGCCTCCGTTACTGTATCAATTCTGCTTCCTTGCGCTTTGTGGCCAAGGATGAGATGGAAGAAGCAGGGTATGGCTATCTACTACCTTACTTAAACAAATAAAACAGAGAGGGTGGGCACTTCCCACTTTCTTTATTTCCAGAATACGAATAGAAGGGATTTATGAAACACCTATTATCTTACTTTAAACCCTACATCAAAGAATCCATTTTGGCCCCCTTATTCAAGCTGTTAGAAGCTGTTTTTGAGCTCTTGGTTCCCATGGTGATTGCTGGGATTGTTGATCAATCCTTGCCTCAGAAAGATCAAGGTCATCTCTGGATGCAGATTGGCCTGCTCCTTATCTTTGCAGTAATTGGTGTTGTAGTGGCCATAATAGCCCAGTTCTACTCAGCTAAGGCTGCGGTAGGATTTGCCAAAGAATTGACAGACGATCTTTATCGTCATATTCTATCTTTACCCAAGGACAGCAGGGATCGTTTGACCACTTCTAGCTTGGTAACTCGCTTGACTTCGGACACTTACCAGATTCAGACTGGTATCAATCAATTCCTGCGTCTCTTTTTACGAGCACCTATTATTGTTTTTGGTGCCATTTTTATGGCTTATCGAATCTCAGCTGAGCTGACTTTCTGGTTCTTGGTCATGGTTGTCATTTTGACCATTGTTATTGTAGGGCTCTCTAGACTGGTCAATCCTCTCTACAGCAGTCTGAGAAAGAAAACGGACCAACTAGTTCAGGAAACACGCCAGCAATTACAGGGGATGAGAGTTATTCGTGCTTTTGGTCAAGAAAAACGAGAGTTACAGATTTTTCAAACTCTTAATCAAGTTTATGCTAGATTGCAAGAAAAGACAGGTTTCTGGTCTAGTTTATTAACACCTTTGACTTATCTGATTGTCAATGGAACTCTCCTCGTTATTATCTGGCAGGGATATGTTTCAATTCAAGGAGGATTGCTCAGTCAAGGGGCCCTCATTGCCCTCATCAATTATCTCTTACAGATTTTGGTGGAATTGGTCAAGCTAGCCATGCTGATAAATTCCCTCAACCAATCCTATATCTCAGCCAAGCGAATCGAGGAAGTCTTTGCTGAGGCTCCAGAAGATATTCATTTAGAATTAGAGAAAAAGCAAGTTACCAGCAATCAGGTTTTACAAGTTCAAGAACTGACCTTTACCTATCCTGATGCGGCCCAGCCTTCTCTGAGAGACATTTCCTTTGATATGAAGCAAGGGCAAATCCTTGGTATTATTGGGGGAACTGGTTCTGGTAAATCAAGTTTGGTGCAACTCATTCTTGGACTTTATCCAGCAGACAAGGGGAGCATTGACCTTTATCGAGATGGACGTAGTCCTCTTAATTTGGAGCAGTGGCGGTCATGGATTGCCTATGTGCCCCAAAAAGTCGAACTTTTTAAGGGAACTATTCGTTCCAACTTGACTTTGGGTTTAAATCAAGAAGTGACTGATCAAGAACTCTGGCAATCCTTGGAAATTGCGCAAGCCAAGGATTTTGTCAGTGATAAGGAAGGACTCTTGGATGCTCTAGTTGAGGCAGGAGGGCGAAATTTCTCAGGCGGTCAAAAACAAAGGCTGTCTATCGCACGAGCAGTCTTGCGCCAAGCTCCATTTCTCATCCTAGATGATGCGACCTCTGCCCTGGACACCATTACTGAGTTCAATCTCTTGAAAGCTATTCGAGAAAATTTGCCAAATACAAGCTTAATTTTGATTTCTCAAAGAACATCGACTTTACAGATGGCTGACCAGATTCTCCTCTTGGAAAAAGGTGAGCTCCTAGCTATCGGCAAGCACGATGACTTGATGAAGACCAGTCAAGTCTATCGTGAAATCAATGCATCCCAACATGGTAAGGAGGACTAGTATGAGACGACAAACTGCAAACCAGACGCTCAAACGTTTGCTAAAGACCTTACAAGTCATACCTTCCTTCTTTTTCTAGCCTTTCTAGGAACCATTGTCCAAGTTGCCTTATCAATCTACCTACCTATATTGATTGGGCAGGTCATCGACCAAGTCCTAGTGGCTGGTTCTTCACCAGTTTTTTGGCAGATTTTTCTCCAAATGATCTTGGTGGTCATAGGAAATACCCTCGTGCAGTGGGCCAATCCTCTCCTCTATAATCGCCTAATTTTCTCTTATACCAGAGACTTGCGAGAGCAAATCATCCATAAGCTCCATCGTTTACCGATTGCCTTTGTGGATCGGCAAGGCAGTGGGGAGATGGTCAGTCGGGTGACAACAGACATAGAACAGTTGGCAGCTGGCTTGACCATGATTTTAACCAATTCTTCATTGGTGTCTTGATGATTTTAGTCAGCATTCTAGCCATGATTCAAATTCATCTCCTCATGACTCTTTTGGTCTTGCTGTTGACGCCACTGTCTATGGTAATCTCACGCTTTATTGCCAAACGCTCCTATCATCTCTTCCAAAAGCAAACAGAGACGAGGGGAATTCAGACTCAGTTGATTGAAGAATCGTTGAACCAGCAGACCATTATCCAGTCCTTTAATGCTCAAGAAGATTTTATCCAAAGACTGCACGAGGCGAATGCCAACTATGCAGGTTATTCACAGTCAGCTATCTTTTATTCTTCAACGGTCAATCCTTCGACTCGCTTTGTCAATGCGCTTATTTATGCCCTTCTAGCTGGAGTGGGAGCTTATCGTATCATGATAGGCTCTACCTTGACCATTGGACGCTTAGTGACTTTTTTGAACTATGTTCAACAGTACACCAAGCCTTTTAATGATATTTCTTCAGTGCTAGCTGAGTTGCAAAGTGCCTTGGCTTGTGCAGAACGTGTTTATGGAGTCTTAGATAGTCCTGAGGTGGCTGAAACAGGTAAGGAAGAGTTGACTAGTGACCAAGTTAAGGGAGCTATTTCCTTTAAACAGGTTTCTTTTGGCTACCATCCTGAAAAGATTTTGATTAAGGATTTATCTATTGATATTCCAGCTGGTAGCAAGGTGGCTATTGTTGGTCCGACAGGTGCTGGAAAATCAACCCTTATCAATCTTCTCATGCGGTTTTATCCCATTAACTCTGGAGATATCTTGCTGGATGGGAAATCCATTTATGACTATAGTCGTGCCTCTTTACGCCAGCAGTTTGGAATGGTGCTCCAAGAAACCTGGCTCAAGCAAGGGACCATTCATGACAATATTTCCTTTGGAAATCCTAAAGCCAGTCGGGAGCAAGTGATTGCTGCTGCAAAAGCAGCCAATGCAGATTTTTCATCCAACAGTTGCCACAGGGATACGATACCAAGTTGGAAAAT
>CAKMPG010000141.1:0-19593 GCA_927911355.1 Streptococcus mitis
CTCTATCACGTCGAGAAGAATTTTTACAAGCTGGAAACCAGAATTCGGTGACCGTTTTTGAAGTGACTATCTATCACGCTGATATGCTGGTCTATCAAAAATCAGGTTGTTTATGGCAAATCATTTGCAGATGTGAGAATTGGGCAACCCATCCTTTACATCAACTCTCTCTATCGTTTAGGTCTGGCTATCAACCAAGGTTCCTTTGCCAAAGGCCTATAATGTGGGTGTCGGTTCATCTTGGACCATTGAAATAAAGAAAATAGAATCATAAAATAGGAGAATATAGATGAAAAATCAATCAATTAAAACAAGTTGTTGCTGTCGGAATTGGCGCTGCCCTCTTTGTCGTCATCGGGATGATCAACATTCCGACCCCTGTTCCAAATACAAGCATCCAGCTTCAGTATGCGGTACAAGCGCTACTTTCTATTATTTTTGGACCGATTATCGGTTTGCTTGTCGGGTTGATTGGTCATGCAATCAAGGACTCTATTGCTGGATATGGTCTGTGGTGGACTTGGATTATCGCTAGTGGGCTCTTTGGTCTAGTCGTCGGACTCTTTAGAAAATACATTCGAGTAACACAGGGTGTTTTTGAGTTGAAGGATATTGTCTTCTTTAACCTCATTCAGATTGTTGCAAATGCTCTTGTTTGGGGTGTCTTGGCACCACTTGGAGATGTTGTGATTTATCAAGAAGCAGCAGAAAAAGTATTTGCCCAAGGGATTGTTGCGGGAATTGCTAATGCTGTAACTGTAGCTATCGCAGGTACCCTTCTCTTGCTAGCTTATTCACGTACGCAGACTCGTTCAGGAAGTTTGAAAAAGGATTAATATAAGGGAAAAGGCTGGGAAACCAGTCTTTTTGCTGTTTATAGGCTAGTCGGGTAAGCAATTTAGGCTAGGAATCTTGTTGGCGCTAAGATTTTAAGAGAAGAGACTGCAAGAAGGGGTAGATTTATGATAAAATAGAAGTCTAAGAAGCGAATGAAGAGAGTAAGATGAAAGAAGCTATAATTGAGTGGAAGGATTTCTCTTTCCGGTATGAAACACAACAAGAACCGACCTTGCAAGGGGTGGACTTGACCATTTATAAGGGAGAGAAAGTCTTAATTGTTGGGCCATCTGGGTCAGGTAAGTCTACCTTGGGTCAATGTTTGAATGGGATTATTCCCAATATTTACAAGGGTCAGACGTCTGGAGAATTTTTGATCAAGGGGCAAGCGGCCTTTGATATGAGTATCTATGATAAGTCTCATCTGGTCAGTACAGTTTTGCAGGATACTGATGGGCAGTTTATCGGTCTGTCTGTGGCAGAAGATTTGGCTTTTGCTCTAGAAAATGATGTAACAAGTCTAGAAGAGATGAAAAGCCGTGTTCATAAATGGGCTGAAAAGCTGGACCTTCTCCCTTTATTGGCTCAGCGGCCTCAGGATTTGTCAGGTGGACAAAAGCAGCGAGTCAGTCTGGCTGGTGTCTTGATTGATGAGAGTCCGATTCTTTTGTTTGATGAGCCACTCGCTAATCTGGATCCCAAGTCAGGTCAGGATATTATCGAATTGATTGATCAGATTCATAAGGAGGAGGGGACGACGACTCTTATTATCGAGCACCGTTTGGAGGATGTTCTGCATCGCCCTGTCGATCGTATTGTCTTGATCAATGATGGTCGTATTCTCTTTAATGGTATCCCTGACCAACTACTGGCGACTGATTTATTGACACAAAATGGAATTCGGGAACCCCTTTATCTAACCACTCTCCGTCAATTAGGTGTGGATTTAGACAAGGAAGAACAGTTAGCAAATTTGGACAACTTGTCTATCTCAAAAGGCCAGGTTCAGTTGCAGACTGAATTGGTAAAAGAAACCGTAGAATTGCAGTCACTCTTTAAATTAGAGGACGTGTCCTTTTCTTATGATGATAGACTGATTTAAAATCCCTACATTTAGATATTAAAAAGGGTGAAAAAATTGCCATTGTCGGAAAAAATGGAGCAGGGAAGTCAACTCTAGCCAAGGCCTTAAGTAGCTTTATCCAGACGGAAGGTCGCTATCTTTGGGAAGGACAGGATATAAAAGGAGATTCTGTTGCAGAGCGGGCGGAACGAGTAGGCTATGTGCTACAAAATCCTAATCAAATGATTTCAACCAATATGATTTTTGATGAGGTGGCTCTGGGACTACGTTTGCGAGGTGTGGACGAGCAGGAAATTAAAACAAGAGTCTATGAAACTTTGAAAATCTGTGGTCTCTATGAATTCCGTAATTGGCCCATTTCTGCCCTGTCATTTGGACAGAAAAAACGTGTCACTATTGCATCGATTTTGGTCTTAGGGGCTGAAATTATCCTCTTAGATGAACCCACAGCAGGTCAAGACCAGAAGAACTATACTGAGATTATGGAATTTCTCGAAGAGTTGCATCAAAAAGGGCATACCATTGTCATGATTACCCATGATATGCAATTGATGCTGGATTATTCTGATCGTGCTCTTGTCATGGTTGATGGAGAATTGATTGCTGATACTGATCCAGCTAGTCTGTTAAGCAATCCTGAGCTACTAGTAAAAGCCAATCTAAAAGAAACTTCTATCTTTAACTTGGCCACGAAATTAGATGTGAATCCACTTGCTTTAACGGCATTTTACAAAGAAAGGAGAGAAGGATGCAAGCTAAATTAATCGGTTACCAGCATAGAGATACTGTGATTCATCACTTGTCAGGAGCTGGGAAACTCCTCTTTTCATTCTCGTGTCATTGGCGGCCATGATTAGCTATGATACCAGACTGCTTGTTCTGATTGCCATATTTTCGGTCTTTCTCCTCTATTTGTCAGAAATCCGTTTTAAAGATGTTTCCTTTGTAGCCGTTTTTGCTACGGTATTTGCGATTTTGAATGTCTTGATGGTCTATCTCTTTTCTCCCGAGTATGGGGTTGGACTTTACGGAGAGAGAAGTGTGATTTGGCAGGGAATCGGTGCCTACACTCTGACCAGTCAAGAGCTCTTTTATCTGCTAAATTTGGCTATTAAGTACCTTTGCACCATTCCTCTGGCTATTATCTTTTTGATGACAACCCATCCTAGTCAGTTTGCTTCCAGTTTAAATCAAATTGGTGTTCCTTACAAGATTGCCTATTCAGTTAGCCTGACCTTGCGCTATATTCCAGATTTGCAGGAAGAATTTTTTACCATCAAGATGTCTCAGGAGGCGCGTGGGATGGAATTATCCAATAAAGCTTCTCTTATGCAACGAATCAAAGGCAATCTGCGCATTATTACGCCCTTGATTTTTAGCTCGCTAGAACGCATTGATACCATTGCGACCGCCATGGAGCTTCGACGCTTTGGGAAAGAGAAAAAACGCACTTGGTATAGTTACCAGGCCTTGAAAAAAGGAGACTATCTTACCTTGTTCTTGGCAACCTTGTTTTTAGTAGCTAGTTTACTACTTATCTTGCAGAATCAGGGAAGATTTTACAACCCTTGGAAATAGTATTGTCAAAGTTTTTATTAGATAAGTAAAGAGAAATTATTCTATAACTTTTTATTGATAGATTGTATGAGAAATAAAGTTAATAATTGTATGCTTGAAACTTTTTGACAAAATATGAATTAGTTTGTATATTTTACAGTAGAATTTACACTACAAAATTAAAGTTATTCAAATATAATCATTTTTAACTAAGTTCAGTGTTACAATGTAGAGACGATATAAAATAGTAAAAGTATTTAATTTAAATCGTGTTAATTTCATTTTGTATAAACATGGGAAAATATTGGATGTATATAATGACGGGAGATGATTTACAATGATAAGTTTAGAGCTGTTGTCTGAAGAAAATAGTTTAGACGTCTATTTTTTGAAAAAGAGAATCAAGAGTATTTTGAGCGGAATTTACCTCCTAGACCAGCTAACTATTTTGATTTAGAAGGTTTTAAAGAAATTACGAGGGAATTGTTAAGGGAACAAGAGAATCATGATGTCTACATGCATCTTATTAGAGATGCACAAGGAGTTATGGTCGGAAGAATCAATTTAAGTGTTTTAGAGAATAATCGAAAACAGCAGAGCTTGGGTATAGGATTGGGGAAAATGTTAGCAATTTAGGTTATGCCAGCGAAGCGGTTAAACTCGTTTTAGAAAAATCCTTCACGACTTATGGTTTCAATAGAATCATTGCAGGAACGGCAACAGGTAATCTAGCCTCTCAGAAGGTGCTTTTAAAAAAATGGCTTCATCTTTAGTAGGGTTATAGAAAATGACTTACAAATTCATAATGAGTGGCTTCATACAGCAGTATTTGAAATAACGAGGTCATAATATCATCATTCCCAGTCCACAGATAGGTATAAAAGAGTAAGCAATTTTTGCAGATATTTAAGAATTTTCTCCTAGAAACCCCAAGAAATAGCTTGAAAAAATTGAAAAAATCAAGTCGTTTCTATTGACAATGATTCTGAAAGTGTTATACTAAGAAAGTAGTTTCGCTGATTTACTTCAAACCTGTTGTGAGGTAAGTTAACGATGCCTTAACCACGCTGTTTGCTGAGCTTGACTCCGGGCAGTGTGGCTATTTTTTTGCAATGGTGAAAGGAAGCAAGTCATGACAAATCACATTGTATTATTTGAACCTCAAATTCCACAAAATACAGGCAATATCGCGCGTACTTGCGCTGCGACCAATTCTCCCCTCCATATCATCAAGCCAATGGGCTTTCCTATTGATGACCGCAAGATGAAGCGAGCTGGGTTGGATTATTGGGATAAACTAGAGATTTATTTTTACGAGAGTTTGGAGGATTTCATGTCTCAGATGAAGGGCAAACTCTATCTGATTTCGAAATTCGCGGAAAAAGTCTATTCTGAGGTGGATTTATCGACTGATGAAGACCATTATTTTCTCTTTGGACGTGAAGACAAGGGTTTGCCTGAGGACTTTATGCGCGAACATCCTGAGAAAGCTCTCCGTATTCCTATGAATGATGAACATGTCCGCAGTCTCAATGTGTCTAATACCGTCTGCATGATTGTCTACGAAGCCCTCCGCCAGCAGAACTTTGCAGGTCTTGAGCTCATTCATACCTATGAAGTGGATAAATTGAAATAAAAAATGAAAATGAAAATGAACAAAATGCTTGCGCTTGCAAGCGTTTTTTGTTATGATAAAAGAGTCTTCAGGGCAGGGTGAAATTCCCGACCGGCGGTAAATTTGACCAGCTATTTTAGCTTTCTCGTCGTTGTCTTGTCTCGATATACTTTAAGTATTATCTTCGACTGCGACGCCTAGATAAATCTAAAATATCTTAGCCAAATAAGTCCGCGAGCGCAAGCTGATGTGGTGAGATTCCACAACCGACAGTATAGTCTGGATGGGAGAAGACGAAAGAATAGCTTTGTCTGTTCTGATAGATTTATAGCTAAATTGTAACCGTTTGCTCAATAGAGTGCGAGGGAACTTTTGGGGTATAAAAAGTGAGAATAGATAGGGGAATCCTTTCTAACTTCTTCTGATTTTATAGAAAATTGGAGGAACCTGTTATGACAAACACACGTCGACTTTCGACCATTGCAATTTTATCAGCCATCTCATTTGTGCTGATGTACTTTGACTTTCCGCTTTTACCAGCGGCATCCTTCCTTAAGATCGAATTTAGTATCTTGCCAGTCCTTGTGGGTCTGGTGGTCATGGATTTGCCTGCTGCTCTAGGAATTCTCTTGCTTCGCTCACTCTTGAAATTGCTTCTTAATAGTCAAGGAGTGAATACTTACATTGGTTTGCCGATGAATATCGTAGCTTTGGGAGTTTTTGTCATCGTATTTGCTTTGATTTGGAAAAAGGAACGGACAACTCTTCGTTTCCTACTAGGCTCTCTAGCTGGGACTATTGGTTTAACCGTGGCTATGTTGGTTCTCAACTATGTTTACGCTGTTCCTTTGTACGCTAAGTTTGCTAACTTTGATATTGGAAAAATTTTGGGACTTTCCAACTACCTAATGACCATGGTATTACCTTTTAACTTGATTGAGGGTGTAATCTTTTCCGTTTCATTCTGGTTGTTGTACGTCCTTTTGAAACCAACCTTAAAACATTATGAGAGATAAACAAACATTTTTAATGAAGGGCAGTTTTGCCCTTTTACTTTTCGTTATTCTTGGCTACATGGTCAAATTTTACCCTGAAACGCTGGTCGGTTTTGACCAACCGATACAGACTGCCGTTCGAGGAGACTTACCAGATTATTTGACTATTCTTTTCCGCGCCATCACACGCTTGATTGATATTCCAGTGATTATCACTTGGGTTGTCATTACAGCTTTTGTCTTTTATCGTAATCGGTGGAAGATAGAAAGTTTCTTCATGCTGGGAAATCTGGCTTTGGCAGGACTTTTAATCGTGACCTTTAAAAATATCTACCAGCGCCCGCGACCAGCTATTTTACACTTGGTTGAGGAGAAGGGATTTTCTTTCCCAAGTGGCCATTCTCTGGCTGTGACGCTGATGGTAGGGACTTTGATTGTTATTCTTAGTCAGCGGATTAAAGATTCGGTCTGGAGAAAAATCGTACAAATCGTCCTTGGCCTCTACCTAGTCAGTGTGTTGGTATCAAGGTCTATCTGGGAGTTCATTATCCATCAGACGTTCTTGCCAGTCTCTGTGTGGGCTTGGGAGTCTTGTTTATCGAGTTTCCCTTCTATGACAAGCTACGCTTCCAATGGCGATTTAAAGGCAAGCAGAAGTGAGTATCAAATTCCCTTGAGGAGAAAGAAATGAAAGTCAATATAGCAGATCTTCATCCGACTCAACTATACTTATCAGAAAAGAAGTTGCAAGATATTCAGATGCTTTACCAGTCGGCAGAAAGAATCCAAGTCGATCCAATCAGTATTCTTGCCTTTGGAGATTGCTTGTTGATTACAGATGGTCATCACAGGGCTTATCAGGCTTTATTGGCGGGTCAAGATACGATTTCTGCTGAGTGGGATAGAGATGGTGGTGATGAACTATATCATCTCTATGCGCAAGCTTGTGAGGAAAGAAAGATTTACTCTGTTCTGGATTTAAAAAATCATATCTTACCTCAAGATGAGTATGAAGCAAAATGGTATAACTGGTGTGAGGGTTTTAATCAAGCAGCAACTCTCTTGTTGAAAAGGAAAGCAGATGAAACAGACCCTACAAATAGATAATT
Source organism: Streptococcus mitis (assembly GCA_927911355.1). Taxonomy (GTDB): domain Bacteria; phylum Bacillota; class Bacilli; order Lactobacillales; family Streptococcaceae; genus Streptococcus; species Streptococcus mitis_DD. Next base: position 7,198 of record CAKMPG010000141.1, read on the forward strand.
CACTGCGTCTTGTTCCTTATTATAAGGTCAATCATTGTGATGAAGCTTTTGCTTGGTATCAGGATGTGAACTTGGTTCACCTCGTAGATGGTGTGAAGAGACCTTACAGTCCAGCGTCCTTGGAAGCTATGTATTCTTATTTGGATCAGCATGGTGAGCTTTTTGGATTGAAGTCAAGGAGAAGGGAGAATGGTTTCCAATTGGGGATGTTACACTATCTCAGGATAATCTCCCCATTGTGATTGGGAATCCCGCTTACCAACATCGAGGGATTGGGAAAAAGGTTCTAAGTACTTTGATTGAATTGGCTCGAGTAAAGGATGGAAAGAATTGAAAGTCAAGGAAATCTACACCTACAATCATGCTTCTAGGAGGTGTTTCAAGTCGCTTGGATTTGTGGAAGATGGAGCAACGGAAAAAGGAACGAGTTTTATACTGAAATTAGTCTAATCTAACTTGTTTTTTAACTAAAAATCTGATAAACTAAGTAGTAATTGAATAGAAATCTGCAAGACTAGTAACTCAAGGGAAGTATATCAGGGAGGAGAGCCGTGACTGCAAGCTCTCTATATGAAAGCTGGGTGAATTCACTTGCGCATGGATTTAGAAATGAAGGTCTGACTTGTCAGATGAAAACGGATGGTACCGCGTGTCAACGCTCCGAGTGGAGTTTTTGGCATGTGGTTTTCTTTTTATCTACGAGAGACTGATGGAGGAATTATGTCAACTATTGAAGAACAATTAAAAGCGCTTCGCGAAGAAACGCTGGCTAGCTTGAAGCAGATTACTGCTGAAAACGAAAAAGAGATGCAAGACTTGCGTGTCTCTGTCCTTGGGAAAAAGGGTTCGCTTACGGAGATTCTTAAAGGAATGAAAGATGTTTCTGCTGAGATGCGTCCAATCATTGGGAAACACGTCAATGAAGCGCGCGATGTCTTGACAGCTGCCTTTGAAGAAATAGCTAAGCTCTTGGAAGAAAAGAAAGTCGCGGCTCAGCTGGCTAGCGAGAGTATCGATGTGACGCTTCCAGGTCGTCCTGTTGCGACTGGTCACCGTCACGTTTTGACACAAACCAGTGAAGAAATCGAAGATATTTTCATTGGAATGGGTTACCAAGTCGTGGATGGTTTTGAAGTGGAGCAAGACTACTATAACTTTGAACGTATGAACCTTCCAAAAGACCACCCAGCTCGTGATATGCAGGATACTTTCTATATCACTGAAGAAATCTTGCTCCGTACCCACACGTCTCCAGTTCAGGCGCGTGCTATGGATGCCCATGATTTCTCTAAAGGTCCTTTAAAAATGATCTCACCAGGGCGTGTGTTCCGTCGTGACACAGACGATGCGACCCACAGTCACCAGTTCCACCAAATTGAAGGCTTGGTTGTTGGGAAAACATCTCTATGGCAGACCTTCAAGGAACGCTTCAGTTGATTGTCCAAAAAAATGTTCGGTGAAGAGCGTCAGATCCGTCTGCGTCCATCTTACTTCCCATTCACAGAGCCATCTGTTGAGGTGGATGTTTCTTGCTTCAAGTGTGGTGGAGAAGGCTGTAACGTATGTAAGAAAACAGGTTGGATCGAAATTATGGGGGCCGGTATGGTTCACCCACGTGTCCTTGAAATGAGTGGTATCGATGCGACTGTTTACTCTGGATTTGCCTTTGGTCTTGGACAAGAGCGTGTAGCTATGCTCCGTTACGGAATCAACGATATCCGTGGATTCTACCAAGGAGATGTCCGCTTCTCAGAACAGTTTAAATAATGATTAGAAAAGTAGAAATGGCAGATGTTGAGGTGTTGGCTAAAATTGCCAAACAAACCTTTCGTGAAACATTTGCTCATGATAATACAGAAGAGCAGTTACAGGAATACTTTGAAGAGGCTTATAGTCTGAGAGTTTTGTCAACTGAGTTGGAAAATCCAGAATCCGAAACCTATTTCATTATGCATGAAGAGGAGAGAGCTGGTTTTCTCAAAGTCAACTGGGGAAGTGCTCAGACTGAGAGAGAATTAGAGGATGCTTTTGAAATTCAACGTCTCTATGTGCTACAAAAATTCCAAGGATTTGGACTAGGTAAGCAACTGTTTGAATTTGCTCTGGAACTTGCTACCAAAAATAGTTTTTCCTGGGCTTGGTTAGGTGTTTGGGAGCATAATACAAAAGCTCAAGCGTTTTATAATCGATATGGTTTTGAAAAATTTAGCCAACATCATTTTATGGTTGGTCAAAAAGTAGATACAGATTGGTTACTGAGAAAGAAATTAAGGTAAGAAGATGATTCTTCTATTGAAATGATAGGAAAGGAAAAGAACTAGAGTGACAACTGTCATTCTGGAAAACTAAATTATGCTTGTATCTTATAAATGGTTAAAAGAATTGGTGGACATTGATGTGCCATCACAGGAGTTGGCTGAAAAAATGTCAACTACAGGGATCGAGGTAGAGGGTGTCGAATCACCAGCTGCTGGTCTCTCAAAAATTGTCGTCGGTGAGGTCTTGTCTTGCGAAGATGTGCCAGAAACTCACCTCCATGTTTGTCAGGTTAACGTTGGCGAAGAAGAAGCTCGTCAAATCGTTTGTGGTGCCCCAAATGTGCGTGCTGGTATCAAGGTTATGGTGGCTCTTCCAGGAGCTCGCATCGCTGACAACTACAAAATCAAAAAGGGAAAATCCGTGGCTTAGAGTCACTTGGGATGATTTGTTCACTTGGCGAATTGGGAATTTCTGACTCGGTTGTGCCTAAGGAATTCGCAGATGGTATCCAAATCTTGCCAGAAAATGCCGTTCCTGGGGATGAAGTCTTCTCTTACCTAGACTTGGATGATGAAATCATCGAACTTTCTATCACACCAAACCGTGCGGACGCTCTTTCTATGCGTGGAGTAGCTCACGAAGTTGCATCCATCTATGACAAGGCGGTCAACTTTAAAGAATTTACTCTTTCAGAAACTGACCAAGCTGCAGCAGATGCCCTTTCTGTAGGTATTGAGACAGACAAGGCGCCCTTACTATGCTGCTCCGTATCTTGGACAATGTGACCTCGAACCAAGTCCACAATGGTTGCAAAATCTCCTCATGAACGAAGGTATTCGTCCCATCAATAACGTAGTGGACGTGACCAACTACATCCTGCTCTACTTTGGTCAACCAATGCATGCCTTTGACTTGGATACCTTTGAAGGAACTGACATCCGTGTGCGTGAAGCGCGTGCTGGTGAAAAATTGGTGACCTTGGACGGTGAAGAACGTGATTTGGACGTGAATGACCTAGTCATCACTGTCGCAGACAAGCCAGTAGCTCTTGCAGGTGTTATGGGTGGTCAAGCAACAGAAATCTCTGAAAAGTCTAGTCGTGTCGTCCTTGAAGCTGCAGTCTTCAACGGAAAATCAATCCGCAAGACTAGCGGACGTCTCAACCTTCGTTCTGAGTCATCTTCTCGCTTTGAAAAAGGCATCAATGTGGCAACAGTCAATGAAGCCCTTGATGCGGCAGCTAGCATGATTGCAGAACTTACAGGTGCGACGGTGCGTAAAGGTATCGTTTCAGCGGGTGAGCTTGATACCTCTGATGTGAAAGTTTCTTCAACTCTTGCTGATGTTAACCGTGTCCTCGGAACTGAGCTTTCTTATGCTGATGTAGAAGACGTCTTCCGTCGTCTTGGCTTTGGTCTTTCTGGAAATGCAGACAGCTTTACAGTCAGCGTACCACGTCGTCGTTGGGATATCACAATAGAAGCAGATCTCTTTGAAGAAATCGCTCGTATCTATGGATATGACCGCTTGCCAACCAGTCTTCCAAAAGATGATGGTACAGCTGGTGAATTGACTGCGACACAAAAACTTCGCCGTCAGGTTCGTACCATTGCTGAAGGAGCAGGTTTGACAGAAATCATCACCTATGCTCTAACAACTCCTGAAAAAGCAGTTGAGTTTACGGCTCAACCAAGTAACCTTACTGAACTCATGTGGCCAATGACAGTGGACCGTTCTGTCCTCCGTCAAAATATGATTTCTGGTATCCTTGATACGGTGGCTTATAACGTAGCTCGTAAGAATAAAAACTTGGCCCTTTACGAGATTGGGAAAGTCTTTGAACAAACAGGTAATCCAAAAGAAGAACTTCCAAATGAAATCAACAGCTTTGCCTTTGCCTTGACAGGCTTGGTTGCTGAAAAAGATTTCCAAACAGCAGCAGTTCCAGTTGATTTCTTCTATGCTAAAGGAATCCTTGAGGCCCTCTTTGCTCGTTTGGGACTCCAAGTAACCTATACGGCAACATCTGAAATCGCTAGCCTTCACCCAGGACGTACAGCCGTGATTTCACTCGGTGACCAAGTTCTTGGTTTCCTTGGCCAAGTGCATCCAGTCACTGCTAAGGCTTACGATATTCCAGAAACGTATGTAGCTGAGCTTAACCTTTCAGCCATCGAAGCTGCCCTTCAACCAGCTACTCCATTTGTGGAAATTACTAAATTCCCAGCAGTTAGCCGTGACGTTGCCCTCCTTCTCAAGGCAGAAGTGACTCACCAAGAAGTTGTGGACGCTATCCAAGCTGCAGGAGTGAAACGTTTGACAGATATCAAACTCTTTGACGTCTTCTCAGGTGAAAAATTGGGACTTGGTATGAAGTCAATGGCCTATAGCTTGACCTTCCAAAATCCAGAAGACAGCTTAACGGACGAAGAAGTCGCACGCTACATGGAAAAAATCCAAGCGTCTCTTGAAGAAAAAGTCAATGCAGAAGTGCGTTAACTTATCAATCCATCCTTCGGGGTGGATTTTTGCTTTTCAAATAACAATTCAGGATCAAAAATAGACAGTTGAGGAACAGAGAAGATAAATTGGAGTTTACCAGTGTATAATATACTCATAACTCAAAGTACTCTAAGATTTTTTACTAAAATGAGGATGAAAAAAATGGACAGAAATCATTGTAAATGCTATCAAAAAGGAGTATAATGAGTGCAAGACATTTCGGAGGTGAAAGATGCTAGAAGTAAGAAGTCTAGAGAAAAGTTTTGGACCCAAGCAAGTTTTGTTTGGTATTGACTTTCAAGCGCGACCAGGTCGTATTTTGGGATTAGTCGGGAAAAATGGTGCTGGGAAGACAACGATTTTCCACAGTATTTTGAAGTTTTTAGAATATCAAGGAGAAATCAGTCTGGATGGTCAGGATATTCGTCAGGAAACCTACGCTCGGATTGGCTATCTGCCTGAAGAACGCAGTCTCATGCCTAAATTGACAGTCCTTGAACAAGTTCGCTACTTGGCGACTCTAAAAGGTATGGATGCCAAGGAGGTCAAGGAAAAACTCCCTCAATGGATGAAGAGGTTGGAAGTGAAAGGAAAGCTGACAGATAAAATCAAGAGCCTGTCAAAAGGAAATCAGCAGAAGATTCAGCTCATCATTACTCTGATTCATGAGCCAGACTTGATTATCTTGGATGAGCCTTTCAGTGGATTGGACCCAGTCAATACAGAATTGCTCAAGCAAGTCATTTTTCAAGAAAAAGAACGTGGGGCAACCATTATCTTTTCTGACCATGTTATGACTAATGTCGAGGAGCTTTGTGATGATATTTTGATGATTCGAGATGGTCGTGTGGTCTTGCATGGACCAGTTCAGGATGTCCGCAATCAATACGGGAAAACGCGTCTCTTTGTTTCAAGTGAACGAAGCAAGGAAGAATTGGAAAATCTTCCTCATGTCAAACAGGTGAGCTTGACCAAACAAGGCAGTTGGAAATTGATCTTAGAGGATGAGAGCGCTGGAAGGGAACTCTTCCCAATCTTGACTCAGGGGCAGTATATCGCAACCTTTGACCAGCAAGCGCCAACAATTGATGAAATCTTTAAACTAGAATCAGGGGTGGAAGTATGAGAAATATGTGGGTTGTAATGAAGGAAACCTATCTTCGACATGTCAAATCGTGGAGTTTCTTCTTTATGGTGATTTCGCCGTTCCTCTTTTTAGCCTTATCTGTAGGAATTGGCTATCTCCAAGGGTCTTCTATGGCCAAGAATAGTAAGATAGCAGTAGTAACAACTGTGCCATCTGTGGAAGATGGGCTCAAGGGTACCAATGGTATCAACTTTGATTATAAGGATGAAGCCAGTGCCCAAGCTGCTATCAAAGATGAGAAAATCAAGGGTTACCTAACCATTGACCAAGAGGACAGCGTCCTCAAGGCCGTCTATCATGGTGAAACTTCTCTTGAAACAGGCATCAAGCTAGCAGTAACCAATAAGCTCAACGAACTGCAATACCAACTCAATCGCTCGGCGGCTAATTTGTCCCAAGAACAGGAAAAACGCTTGGAACAAACAGTTAACTTTACGGAGAAAATTGATGAATCCAAGGAAAATAAAAAAATGATTCAAACCTTTGCGGCCGCAGGGCTTGGTTTCTTCCTTTATATGATTTTGATTACCTATGCTAGTGTCACTGCTCAGGAAGTGGCTAGCGAGAAAGGAACCAAAATTATGGAGGTGGTCTTCTCTAGTATCCGAGCTAGTCATTATTTCTACGCTCGCATGCTGGCTCTGCTTCTTGTTATTTTGACCCATATTGGCATTTACGTCGTGGGTGGACTTGCTGCCATTCTTCTCTTTAAGGACCTACCAATCTTGGCACAATCTGGTATTTTAAACCATATAGGAGAGGCTTTCTCGCTCAACACCTTATTGTTTGTCTTGGTTAGCCTCTTTATGTACGTTGTTTTAGCAGCCTTCCTAGGTTCTATGGTTTCTCGTCCTGAGGATTCAGGAAAAGCCTTGTCGCCTTTGATGATTTTGATTATGGGTGGTTTTTTTGGAGTTACAGCTCTGGGTGCAGCTGGTGACAATCTCATCTTGAAGATTGGTTCATATATTCCCTTTATTTCGACTTTCTTCATGCCGTTTAGAGCTATTAATGGTTATGCAAATGGGTTAGAAGCTTGGATTTCGCTTGCTATTACGATTGCTTTTGCAGTAACGGCAACAGTCTTTATCGGACGTATGTATGCTAGTCTCGTTCTGCAAACAGATGATTTAGGTCCTTGGAAAACCTTTAAACGTGCCTTATCTTATAAATAGAAGAGCCTCGCGAAAGCGAGGTTTTTTAGAGATAAAAAGAGTGGAATTCAGAAAAATATTTTTCATATCTATTGACTTTTAGGGGTGAAATTTGGTATTATAGTAGGCGGTATTGTTTACCCCATTTGAAAGGCCCCGGAACCTTCCAAATACTTTTCGATGGGAAGGAACACCCATCACCGTAAACAAAAATCGAACTATATATAGGAGAAATCATGAACAAAACAACATTTATGGCTAAACCAGGCCAAGTTGAACGTAAATGGTACGTAGTTGACGCAACTGATGTACCACTTGGACGTCTTTCTGCAGTAGTTGCTAGCGTACTTCGCGGAAAAAACAAACCAACATTTACACCACACACTGATACAGGTGACTTTGTGATTGTTATCAATGCTGAAAAAGTTAAATTGACTGGTAAAAAAGCAACTGATAAAATCTACTACACTCACTCAAACCACCCAGGTGGATTGAAACAAATCTCTGCAGGTGAACTTCGTTCTAAAAATGCAGTACGTTTGATCGAGAAATCAGTTAAAGGTATGCTTCCACACAATACTCTTGGACGCGCTCAAGGTATGAAGTTGAAAGTGTTTGTTGGAGCTGAGCACACTCACGCTGCACAACAACCAGAAGTTCTTGATATTTCAGGACTTATCTAAGGAAAGGAACAATAAAGTATGTCACAAGCACAATATGCAGGTACTGGACGTCGTAAAAACGCTGTTGCACGCGTTCGCCTTGTTCCAGGAACTGGTAAAATCACTGTTAACAAAAAAGATGTTGAAGAGTACATCCCACACGCTGACCTTCGTCTTGTAATCAACCAACCATTCGCAGTTACTTCAACTGCAGGTTCATACGACGTTTTCGTTAACGTTGTAGGTGGTGGATACGCTGGTCAATCAGGAGCTATCCGTCACGGTATCGCTCGTGCCCTTCTTCAAGTAGACCCAGACTTCCGCGATTCATTGAAACGCGCAGGACTTCTTACACGTGACTCACGTAAAGTTGAACGTAAGAAACCAGGTCTTAAGAAAGCTCGTAAAGCATCACAATTTAGTAAACGTTAATTCGAAAGAATTACTATACTTACAAAGAGCACCTTTCGGGGGTGTTCTTTTTTTGTACTTTCTTGATAAATTGGTGCAATTGACACAGTTGTGGTGACTTTAGTCGCTTACAAATGTGGCTGCAACCTGACGAGGTCAGTTGCCTCAAAACGTTAATCAATACGATTATATCAATATTTCAAAGAGTCTGGGACAAAAGTCTAACCTTAAATATAAAAAAGCGAACAAAACGAGGTATCTGACACTCAGAATTTTGTCTTGTTCGCTTTTTTTGTCTAATCTATCGATTTTTAAAACTTATAATAAAGAATTCCTGAAATAAAAATCTTTTTGTCCCAAACTCTTTTTTGTCGATTTTTAAGCTCGAATAGCTTTGTGATAACCTTCTGATAACCTCTGAAAGTTTAGTTCCTTTAACAGAAGAGTTGGAACAAGTCGGAAAGAATATCAATTCTATAGCCCGTCTTGCAACTGTAGTTGGGAGAATAAGCTATGAAAACAAAATGGATATGTCTATTTTGATGCAAAAAATAGTTGATGTGATGGAGGAAAAAGATGTTTATTTTCAAAAGTAATATGGATAAGGATTTTGATCAGATATGTGAATACATATTGAAATTAAAGCGAGCAGAATTATTTCTTCATGGAATTAAACAACAAGATAAAACGAAGGCTCGTTTGTATCATGCGATGCTGGAATACTATGATGCTGGAATACTACGATGCTACTCATAAAAAAGAAAGACATATGAGGATTTTAAAATAAGGAATCGCGGTTAAATTGAACTGCACCCTAAAAGTTAGACAGAAAAATCTAACTTTTGGGATGTTTTTATATATCTTTTTAAAATTAATTTGTTACACACAAATGACAGTCAAATTGATTTTTTGGATTATTTTATCGAAGGGGATAGATTTCTCATAATATGACTTTGCGAGCTCAGAGTCTGTATACACACACTCCTAAAATCACCCCCAAAATTTGTATACACAAAGTGTATGTACTTTTTGGGGTGATTTGAATTTTGGGGAATCCCCAAACCTCAAGTTGTTAATTTGAATGCCATAACAACAAGCCAATAATTGATTTTAATAAATTGTACTCGTAGTGCTATTTACTTTCAAAATACAATAAAAAGCTCAAAAGGACTACACTGTAAGTGTCGAAACAAACAGGAGGTTAGCCCCAATGAGCGACTTACAATATACAGGTAAATCTCATCACTTGCAATGGACTTTGAAACAATTATCAAAATTTGTCTTCAGCTATATAGTGAACAATGTCCCGGATCTTACAAACATCGTAACAATATCAGCTTGTCTAAGGTTTCAGATCAGTCTCTATTAGTTTTGCTTATTTTACAGACTGAACTAGGCATTAAATCATCTTCGTCATTTCTATCGGATATGCCAACTCTTTCCTTGTGGGTGTCTCCCTGAAAGAAGCCGATTTAATCGATAGTTAAGACAGTTGATTTGGTTAGTTCAAATCATTCGGCAAGCCATGAATACTCAACTTTCTCAAAATAGCATTGTCATCATCGATAGTTTTTCATTATCATTTTGTCAACCTGTTCGTAATCATTGAGCATGTATTTTCCATGAACTAGGCGACATTGGTTACAATTTCTCTAAGTACCTTTGGTTTTGAGGATTCAAAGTACATCTGTTGGTCACTCTATCAGGCTATATTCTGAATAACATTGTGACACTTGTCTTAGCACATGACATTGATATTTTCATTGCGTATCTAGGATGTCCTAGTCAACGAGGTCTCAATGAACATTCTAATGGATTATTAAGACGAAATAGACTACCGAAACAAATGGATTTTACTAATATTTCTCAAAATTATTTATCAGCTAAACTGATAAAAGAAATAGAATTCCTAAAAAGTCTTTGAATTATCAAATACCATACCAAGTTTTTCTGAGTTACATGAAAAATCTAACTTAATTTGACAATCTAGGTTCTGAAAATTTCATAAAGTATTAAATAGATAAATAGTATAGAATTTTTCAAGAATTATGCTAAGCGGTATACGTAAAAAGGTGTTTCTTTAGAGGAGAGATTTGGGAGTGGGGACCTAGTTTACATTTTATAAATTTAATGTATTCATAGTGGGTTTGAGTAATGTTAAGTTATACTTAAAAATATATTTAATTAATACTTTGTGACTCTGCTTCGGTATCAATACTAGAACCTCTACAGAATTATAGTGGAATGAAGTAAAAATATGAATAAAACTGATTGGGAAATTCAAATAAATTTCTAGCAATATTTTAGAAGTTGCAGTTTACCACTCTAAATTCAATCAATTAAAATAAAATATGGAAGAAAAGGGTAGAGTAATTTTGAATAATTTGATATAATGAACTGTATTAATTAATGCTTTATTAAGGGGTTTCTGTTATGTTATTTAATCGTAAAGGAATAAATCAAAAGAATTGGAGAATGGTAAAAAAAGGGAAGCATTTTCTTTTTGGCTGTACTCTTTTTTTAGCAACTGGTGCAATAGGATTGCAACAAACACAAGTTGTCAGAGCAGATGAAGTGGCATCTTCAGTTGTTACATCAATGAACTCGGCAGAAGATGGAGATGATAGGGATAAAGGTAAAACACCTAAAGAGGAAGTAATTAAGCAGGAAGATAATGAGATTAATTTGGGAGTCACTTCTCCATTATCAAAAAAATCTGATGAGCTCGATAAAAAAGAGGATGTAGCTAAAACAGAGGTTAATAAACAATCTTTAATCGAATTAATAGAAAAAATTAAGAATATAGACTTAAGCAAAAAACTATAGATTCAGTAGAGAAATTGAATCTTTCTTTGTCGCGCGCACAACAACTGATGGAAAGTCCGACAGTAAGTCAAGAAGAGGTAGATAAAGAAGAGAAAGCTCTTAAAGAATCTTTTGAAAAATTAGAGGATAAACCTGAAAAAGAAAAAGCCTCAGAGTCTAGAGAAAAAACTGAGCCTCAAAAAGAAGAGAAATCAGATTTAAGCAAAGAAAAAATAGCAAAAGTAACAGAAACTGTAAATGAAATTTACAGTTTAGCTAATCAAATAAATTATGAGTTCAGCGATGCTGAGAAAGAATTAGTTAAAACAGCTGAAAAACTTTCTGAGGATAGTAACAGGGAGGACGAGGTAGAGTCGCTCCTAAAAGAAGTCACACGTCTTCGAAATAAAGTAGCAAATCGAATGACAAGAGCTCATTCTGGTAAACGTGACCCTAGAAATGGCCAACCTATTAATGGGAATGGTGAGAGTGAATTTAGGGCGGTATACTTTCTACCTACGCAAAATCAGCATGGAAGAGGAGAAGCTGGGTTAGTTACTGAAGCAAGAACAGACTTAACATATTATAATTCTGATGAAATATACTCATTTATGAGAGTGTTAGGTCAAAGAGGTCCAGGAGAACCTTTATATAGGTATACATATGGAGAAAATAGAGGTAAGGAAGATAAAACACCGTATTATTTAAAAACTGTAGGTGTTATTAGTGGTTTAGATAAGCTTAAAGGTATAACACTGAGAGTTGCTTACATAAATCCTCGTACTGGAAAAGAAGACTTTCAGGATATCACAAGTGGTCTATGGAACGTTAATAATCCTGAAGTTAAAGCGGTAATAAGAGGGTGGCTTGGACGTTATGATAAAACGGGAGAAGCTGTAGAGCCTGGTGATTATAGAGTAACTATTGCGGCAGGAAGAAGGAACCCAGAAAATAGTATTACTTATACATTTCATGTGAAAGCACAAAGTGAGCGTAATACGGTTAATGATTTGGCAACACCAACTTATGTAGATGATGTTCGCCATTTAACGGAATTCGAAAAAACGGATTTAATTAAAAAGTTTGAGGCTGCACACCCTGGCGTAGTCAATAGACCAGTGCATGTAGACTATGATCATGCCGAAGTTTCAGCTGATGGTGAAACAATGACTATCCATTTTAAAGACGGATTTGCACCTAAAACAATTCAAACAAATGCACAGAATGATGCTATAGCAAAACATCCAAAAATATTACGGCATTATACGGAGACCCACAAGATTTCTACAAAAATCCTAGAAATTTTGTGAAGTCAAAAAACAGGACATGAACTTCCATCAACTGTTGATGTAACATGGAAAACACCGTTTAATCTACAACAGCCGGGAACACGAAATGCTGTTGTTACGGTAACTTATCAAAATAAAACCGTTAAAGATGTATCGACACCGTATAC
>CAKMPG010000142.1:0-3266 GCA_927911355.1 Streptococcus mitis
GACGAAGACCAAAACGAGTCTTAAAGAGGATAAACCAAGCAAAGAATGAGAAGGCAATCGCGATATAACCTAGCAGACTTGTTGACTTGAAGAAGATATCACCAATCACTGGGATATTTGCCAAGAATGGGAAATCAAAGCGTCCAAAAGTCTGACTTAGGTTGTCGGTTTGTCCTTTGTTATAAAGTACTTTCACCAAGAAAACAGCCAAGGCTGGGGCCATCAAGTTCAATACCGTACCGCTGACAACATGGTCTGCACGGAAATGAACCGTCGCTGCTGCGTGGATGATGGAGAAAAGCCCCCCTACCAATCCTGCTACAAGTAAGGATAGCCATGGAGTTGCTGCTCCAAATTGTTCTGCAAATTCAAGGTTAAAGACAACTCCAGAAAAGGCACCCATAACCATAATTCCTTCAAGACCGACGTTTACCACACCACCACGTTCAGAGAAAACACCACCAATACTTGTAAAGATGAGAGGTGCTGAGTAAATCAGCATAGAAGACACCAAGAGGGTGAGCAAGGTTGTAATAGACATCTTTACTTACCTCCTTTAACTTGTTTTTTCGGTTTGACAAAGCGTTCAATAAGGTAATGAACACTGACAAAGAAGATAATAGACGCTGTTACAATGCTGACAAGCTCAGACGGTACCTGCGCCGCATTCATACCAGGAGCTCCAACTTGGAGAACACCAAATAGGAAGGCTGCAAAGAGAATACCAATTGGTGAGTTGGCCGCAAGCAGACTAACCGCCATCCCGTTAAATCCGACAGCCAATGACGCCCCTTGAACATAGACATTCTGGAAGGTTCCAAGTCCTTCAACAGCTCCACCAAGACCTGCCAAGGCACCTGAAATAATCATTGAGAGAATAATCGTTCTTTTTGCAGAAATACCAGCATATTCTGAAGCATGTGAATTAAGACCAACCGCACGGATTTCAAAACCAAGGGTTGTTTTCTTGAGCATGAACCAAATGACTGCAACGGCAATAAGAGCAAAGAAAATACCAATATTCATCCGCGAATTACCAGTCAACTCAGCTAACCAAGGTGTCTGGTAGGTTGCATTAGCCCCAACACGAATGGTCGAATCTGTACTTTGCATGAAGTCTTTAGGGAAGGCATGGATAAAGGCATTTCCTACATACAAGACAATGTAGTTCATCATGATGGTTACGATAACCTCTGATGTCCCTAGATAAGCTCTCAGAATCCCCGGAATCGCTCCGACAATCCCACCAGCAATCAAGGCAATCACGATGGTTGCTAGAATCATCAAGGGACGGGGCATATCTGGATGCGATAGGGCAAACCAACCACTGAGAATCCAACCTGCCAAAGCCTGACCAGGAAGCCCGACGTTAAAGAAACCTGCACGACTGGCAACGGCAAAACCAAGACCAATTAAGATTAGAGGCCCCATAGCACGGAAGATTTCTCCAATACCGCGTAGACTACCAAAGGCTGTATAGAACAATTCTTCGTAGCCCCAAATAGCATCATAACCGAAGATCCACATGACAATGGCTCCGAGTAAAATTCCTAGGAATACAGAAATCAAGGGAACCGAAATTTGTTGTAATTTTTTAGACATCACTCTTCTCCTTTCCCAAGTTTCCACCAGCCATCAAGACACCAAGCTCTTGTTTATTGGTTGTTTCTGGTGACACAATACCTTGAATCTTACCATCATGGATAACAGCAATACGATCTGAGACGTTTAAAATCTCATCCAATTCAAAGCTGACAACCAGGACAGCCTTACCGTTATCACGCTCTTCAATCAAGCGTTTGTGGATATATTCAATGGCACCGACATCCAACCCACGAGTTGGCTGGCTGACGATAAGGAGATCAGGATCTCGATCAATTTCACGAGCAATAATTGCTTTTGTTGATTTCCTCCTGAGAGTGCAGCTGCAGGCACAAATTCACTGGCAGCGCGAACATCAAACTCTTCCATTAACTTTTTAGCATAAGAAGTAATATTTGAATAGTTCAAAATTCCATTTTTACTATGTGGTTCTTTGTAGTAGGTTTGAAGGGCAATATTTTCAGAAATCATCATTTCCAAAATCAAGCCATCACGGTGACGGTCTTCTGGAACGTGCCCAACACTCAACTCTGTAATTTGTCGTGGGTGCAAGCCTACAATTGAATCTCCTTTTAGCTCAATGCTACCAGATTCAACCTTGCGAAGACCTGTAATGGCTTGAATGAGTTCAGACTGACCATTTCCATCAATCCCCGCAATCCCAACAATCTCTCCAGCACGAACATCTAAGGACAGATTTTTTAACAGCTGGAACACCGCGGTTTTCATTGACCACCAAATCTTTAATAGACAAGACCACTTCTTTTGGTTGAGAAGCTTGCTTCTCTGTTTTAAAGGAAACAGAACGACCTACCATCATTTCTGCCAAATCAGCATTGGTAGCTCCTGCAATTTCGACGGTTTCAATTGATTTCCCACGACGGATAACTGTAACGCGGTCAGAAACTGCGCGAATCTCGTCCAACTTGTGAGTAATCAAGATAATTGATTTTCCTTCTTTGACAAGATTTTTCATAATAGCCATCAACTCATCAATTTCTGATGGAGTCAAGACAGCCGTCGGTTCGTCAAAAATAAGAATATCAGCTCCCCGATAAAGGGTTTTTAAAATTTCTACACGTTGTTGGGCTCCAACCGAGATGTCTGCCACCTTGGCAGAAGGGTCCACAGCTAAGCCATAACGTTCAGAAAGAGCCTTGATTTCTTTGCTAGCTCCAGCGATATCTAGCACACCATTTTTAGTCAATTCACTTCCTAAAATAATGTTTTCAGCCACCGTGAAAGCCTCTACCAACATAAAGTGCTGGTGAACCATTCCGATTCCCAAGCCAGCTGCTTTAGATGGGGAGTCAAGGTTGACAACTTGACCGTTGACCGCGATTTCACCACTAGTTGGTTCAAGAAGGCCTGCTAACATGTTCATGAGCGTGGACTTACCAGCCCCATTTTCTCCTAAAAGTGCATGAATTTCACCTTTTCGTAGGTGCAGGTTGATTTTGTCGTTAGCAACAAATTCACCAAACACCTTGGTAATATCACGCATCTCAATGACATTTTCGTGTGCCATGTGCTCTTCCTTTCAGAGTCTTATTTTATTTCAATAAAAACTTGCTAGTTTGTCTAGTAGCAAGCTTACTGAGACAAAATGACTTTGTCTCAAACTCTTAAAAAAGCGGCCGATGGCCGCTTCCTAAGAAATAACT
>CAKMPG010000143.1:0-5770 GCA_927911355.1 Streptococcus mitis
AAGTAAAACCATTCTGTCTTAGGACGACGTTCCACATCTGGAAAGAAAGGAAATGGTGAAAATCATGATCCTTGAAAGTTTTCCCCTTATCAGGATCTTCTGTATAGGTCGCATCTCCAGTCCACAATATGTCTGTATCTATATGAGCAGTATGCGTTTGCTCCTTGATACGTTGTGTGACATCACGCTCCGTATAACCAATCTTAATCCATCCCTCATTGCTAGTTACTGTCGGTGTGGTGTAGGCATAGATTTTAGGATGAATCTCTTTTGAGGTTTTAATTTCTACCATCAATCCATCTCCCTTACATGAGTCTCAATAAAGGCAATTTCTTCAGGAGAAAGATCATATTTTTGATAGAGCTGACGGTCAATATCAGACACTGATTGAGTCCAATCAATGTCCGAATTGACCGTAAAGTCTTGGAGAGGGACGTATTTCCATGTTCCTTTTTTATTATCTTGTGTAATTTTTAGTACACCTAACAAAGTCCTAGCAAATTTAGATTTTATATACTTAAATAATGAATCTGCTTCATCCAATGTTTCTAATTTACCAATAGAAATAAAGGTCTGTGTGTGACCCACGAGTGGGGTACCCACGAGTGGGGTCGATAGGACTTCGCCAATCGCCCCACTGCCATTTGCTTTTGGCAGTATCACCTTATATTTATCCAAATTCCCAGGTCCTTTGATGTATTTCTTTGGAACAAATTTTATTACACGTTCATTATTTAACCTACCTATTAATTGAATTGATTCACATTCTGGTTTATCATCCGTAAAAATTTCAGGCAACTTTTCAAAAATATTTGTTGTCACATCAAATTTATGACCCTTACTTAACCTGTCTACGAAATTAGGATAATCACTGTGTAGGGCTTCTGTTAATTTATAACTTTCTGGTGCAAAAACATAGTCACTTAAAGATTTGAAATCATTTCTATGATAGACTTTTTTTATAAATTGAATTCAGTTCATCAAAAGCGGTATATGTTTCAATCGCTCCAAAAACTCTATCATTATCGTGGTAACTAATCGTCACTCCACCTTTAATATCCGTACCAGGAAAAACTTTCGAAGAATCTTGGACATAATACATGACTTTAAAATGTTCATTCAACAGCATTTTTTCATTCCATGATTTTGGTGTTTTCCCAGCCTTAAACAAAAACCTAGCAGGTGTTATCAATACTGATTTTCTACTAATCTTATAAGATTCATCCATGAAATGATGATATATTGGTTTGTCACTTGTTCCTTGTAATTCTTCTTGATACGGCGGATTTCCTATCACGACATCAAATTTCATTTCACTTTCCTCGCTAGATAGGCACTCAAAACCTATCATTCTATTCTTTTTCCAGTCTTTGATTTGGGTTTTAGATTCTTCTGCTTGTTCTACTTCCAGCTCATCGGAAAACAAGCTTAACTGTTGAGATTGTCCTTGTGTAGCTGAGTAGGGACTGTTTTTTTTCAATCCATCCATCTGAAAGACATTGTAGGAGATAATAGTCGCAATTTCTTTCTTTTGCTCTAAGGTTGGTTGATTTCCAGTCTTTGCAAGATAGTAGTCCTCAAATGATGCTAAAAGATTTTCACGCGCCAAAAGGAGAGAATCTCCTTGATACTCATAACCATAAGAAGCTCGATAAGCTTTTTTTACAAGTTCATAAAAGGTGACTTCATCTGAGACCTCACGACTAATGCGCTGCAATTTTCTATCAACAAAACCAACTCGCTCAGATAATGGAATTTCCTCACCAGTTACGGTATCATATCTCGTTACCATATAAGGTGCTTCACCACAAGTTATCTCCAACCACCTTAGGTCAACATACTCCTCAAGACTTAAAGAGCCTAGTTCCGATTCTACATATCCATTTTGCTTTGCGACCAACCAAGTTGGTGTAAACACTTCTGCCCTTATTTTTGTACGATCTTTTTGCTCATACTTGGATTTTTCAGATCTGGGCTGAATCAAGTTTGCATAGTTTCCCGTCACCCTACTTGGAGTGATGCGATCACTTGGAGCAAATCCCTTCCCTAACAATTCATAAGAATGCGTCGCCCAAACAATTGATTTCTTTGTCGTTCGATCTTTTAAAAGAATTTTTAATAAGTCAGCCGATTCTTTAGATAAACTTTCTTCACTAATATCTATTGTCATAAGCAACCTCTCTTATATTGTAAGCCCTATTATATCATATTTTAAAGAATGAAAATTTACTTGGAAAAAAGTAATTCAATAAATATCTCTCCGATGACCAACTTCTAAAGTAGCAATGACTAATTCATCATCTACAATTTGTACGATAACTCGATAATTACCAATTCTATAGCGCCATTGACCAACGCGATTACCAACCAAAGCCTTTCCGTGTCGTCTTGGGTCTTCCAAAACATTGGTTTGTAAATAGTTTGTAATTATCTTCTGCGTATAACGATCCAATTTTTTCAATTGCTTGATGAAACGTCTTGTTGGAACTAATTTATACAAATTATTCATCCTCCAAGCCTAAATCATGCATCATTTCTTCCCAAGTAATGGGTTCAACTCCTTTTTCCAAGTCTTCTAAATACTCTTGATAGGCTAAATCTGCCACACGAGCATCGTATTCATCTTCTAGAGCTTCAAGAGTTTTGGTGCGGATAAGTTCCGACAGGGAAACCCCTTCAAACTTAGCCATTGCTTTCATAAATGTTTTATCAGCTTCAGAAACTTTTAATGTAATAGTAGTCATCTTTTGCACTCCCTTTTTTTAATAGTAACACCATTGTATTACTTTTTAGGTGTTCAGTCAATATAAAAAGAACACCTTCTTAGCGTTCTTTCTATATATCTGTCAATGGTGTTGCGGTATCTGGTGAGGTATCATATACCTTAAAGTCTATCCCAACTCCAAGATCAGCTTGAGCCAACTGATTTACCATGGTCATATGAGCCAGTTCCTTGATATTGTTCTCCTTAGATAAATGACCAAGGTAGATTTTCTTAGTGCGGTTTCCCAAGGTACGAATCATAGCTTCAGCACCGTCCTCGTTAGAAAGGTGACCCAGATCCGATAGGATTCGTTGTTTGAGTCGCCAAGCGTAAGAACCTGCTCGCAAAATCTCTACATCATGGTTGGACTCGATAAGATAGCCATCTGCATTCTCGACAATTCCTGCCATACGGTCACTAACATAACCTGTATCTGTCAAAAGGACAAAACTCTTGTCATCCTTCATAAAGCGATAGAACTGCGGTGCGACTGCATCATGACTTACACCAAAACTCTCGATGTCGATATCTCCAAAGGTTTTTGTTTTGCCCATTTCAAAGATATGCTTTTGCGAAGAATCCACCTTGCCAAGATACTTGCTATTTTCCATAGCCTGCCAGGTCTTTTCATTGGCGTAAAGATCCATACCATACTTGCGAGCCAACACACCGACTCCATGGATATGGTCTGAATGCTCATGGGTAATCAAAATGGCATCCAAGTCTTCTGGCTTGCGATTTATTTCAGCAAGTAGGCTGGTGATTTTCTTACCAGATAAGCCTGCATCCACTAAAAGTTTCTTTTTTGGCGTTTCCAGATAAAAGGAATTTCCACTGGAACCCGACGCTAAAATACTGTATTTAAAGCCTGTTTCACTCATTCTGGTCTTCTATTTCGTCCTCCCATACTTCTTCCTTCACTGCATCCTTATCATAAGGGAGCACAATGGTAAAGGTTGATCCCTTACCATATATACTCTTGGCCCAAATAAAACCATTATGTTGTTTGATAATTTCTTTAGCGATAGACAGTCCTAGCCCTGTTCCACCTTGAGCACGGCTTCTAGCACGATCCACACGGTAGAAACGGTCAAAGATACGTGGCAAATCCTGCTTAGGAATACCCAATCCTTGGTCTGAGATGGATAAAATCATCTGATCATCAGTCGTCTTCATGGTCACTGTGATTTTTCCACCATCTGGAGAATATTTAATGGCATTGTTGAGAATATTATCAATCACCTGCGTCATCTTGTCTGTATCAATTTCAATCCAGACAGACGTAATCGGATAATCTCTAACCAATTCATATTTCTTTTCTTCGTCTGATCCCCTCATCTTATCAAAGCGGTTAAGAATAAAGGTAATAAAGGCTGTGAAGTTAATCAGTTCCACATCTAGGTGACTAGTTGCATTATCAATTCGAGAAAGATGGAGAAGGTCTGTCACCATCCGCATCATACGGTTGGTTTCGTCTAGAGACACCTTGATAAAGTCTGGTGCAACAGGTTCTGACAAGGCTCCCTCATCCAAGGCTTCAAGATAGGATTTTACACTAGTCAGAGGCGTCCGTAACTCATGACTAACGTTGGAAACAAAGAGTCTTCGTTCGCGTTCTTCCTTCTCCTGCTCCGTCGTATCATGCAAAACAGCTACCAAACCTGAGATAAATCCAGACTCACGACGCACCAAGGCGAAGCGTACACGAAGGCTCAGATACTCACCATTGGCATCCTGAGAATCAATCATGAGTTCAGGAACTTGGGTAATCAAATCACGAAGTTCATACTCATCTTCAATCTGAAGTAATTCTAGAATACTTTTATTGAGAACATCTTCCTTCTGAACACCTAGCTGTTTCTTAGCCATGTCATTAATCATAGTAATCTTACCACGACGATTGGTCGCGAGGACTCCATCTGTCATGTAAGAGAGGATACTGTGCAATCGTTTACTCTCTTGTTCCAGATTTTCTTGGGTCAAACGGATTACTTCTGATAAATCATTGAGATTATTGGTAATATTAGTGATTTCAGAGCTTCCCTGCATATCCAATACCTGAGAATAATCTCCTGCAATCAAGTCTTTAACTTTTTGATTAATTGCTTCAACCGAATATTATCTCGCCGATTTTCTAGCAAAAGCAAGGTAACAATCAAGATAAAACCCAATAAAAATTAAAATGAAGATAAAATCACTAGTAAGAATATTTTTTCTAATCAATTCAATCATTATTTCTCATATAATAACCAACACCACGACGTGTTAGGATATACTCTGGACGACTAGGTGTATCTTCAATCTTCTCACGCAAACGTCTGATAGTTACGTCAACAGTCCGAACATCTCCGAAATAATCATACCCCCAGACCGTTTCAAGCAAGTGTTCACGGGTAATCACTTGACCAATATGAGAAGCCAAGTGGTACAAAAGTTCAAATTCACGGTGGGTCAAGTCTAGTTCTTCACCATATTTTTTAGCCACATAGGCATCTGGTACAATCTCCAAGTCCCCAATTTGCAAAGGTTGGGTTTTCTTTTCATCTGACTCTTGATTATCTACAGAAACCAAGTCCGTACGACGAAGAAGAGCTTTAACACGCGCCTGCAACTCACGATTTGAGAAGGGTTTTGTCACATAGTCATCTGCCCCAAGCTCTAAACCGATAACCTTATCAAATTCACTGTCTTTAGCAGAAAGCATGATAATAGGTACACTACTTGTCTTGCGAATGGTCTTAGCAACTTCTAAACCATCAATTTCTGGAAGCATCAAATCCAGAATAATAATATCTGGCTGCTCTGCTTCAAATTGTTCTAGCGCTTCACGACCCGTTAAAAAGCAGTTACAACCTCGTAACCTTCCTTGGTCATATTAAACTTGATAATATCCGAGATTGGTTTTCATCATCTACAATTAATATTTTTTCATTTGTTCACCTTTTTCTCTACTATTATATCAAAAAATAAAAAGAATGACACATAGCTAGTCTTACTACTGTCTAA
>CAKMPG010000144.1:0-6674 GCA_927911355.1 Streptococcus mitis
ATGGGAAGGTCTAGTTCCTGCCCTTACTTCTGGTAAGATTGACATGATTATCGCAGGTATGAGTCCTACTGCCGAACGCAAACAAGAAATTGCATTTTCAAGCAGTTACTACACTAGCGAACCAGTTTTGCTTGTCAAAAAGATTCTACTTATGCAAACGCAAAATCTTTGGATGACTTTAACGGTGCAAAAATCACTTCTCAACAAGGTGTCTATCTTTATGACTTGATTGGTCAAATCCCAGGTGCTAAAAAAGAAACTGCCATGGGAGACTTCGCTCAAATGCGCCAAGCTCTTGAGGCTGGTGTCATCGATGCCTATGTTTCTGAACGTCCAGAAGCTCTGACTGCCGAAGCTGCTAACTCTAAGTTTAAAATGGTTCAAGTAGAACCAGGTTTCAAAACTGGAGAAGAAGATACAGCTATCGCCATCGGACTTCGTAAAGATGACAACCGTATTAGCCAAATCAATGCCAGCATTGAAACCATTTCAAAAGACGATCAAGTTGCCTTGATGGATCGTATGATCAAGGAACAACCTGCCGAAGCTACAACAACTGAAGAGACTAGCAGTAGTTTCTTTAGTCAAGTCGCTAAAATTCTTTCTGAAAACTGGCAACAACTCTTGCGTGGTGCTGGTGTCACTCTTTTAATCTCTATCGTCGGAACCATCACAGGTCTCATTATTGGACTTGCCATTGGTGTCTTCCGTACTGCTCCTCTATCTGAGAATAAAGCCATTTATGGCCTACAAAAACTAGTCGGCTGGATTCTCAATGTCTATATTGAAATCTTCCGTGGTACACCAATGATTGTTCAATCGATGGTTATCTACTATGGAACTGCCCAAGCTTTCGGTATCAACCTTGACCGTACACTAGCTGCTATCTTCATCGTTTCGATCAACACCGGTGCCTACATGACTGAAATCGTCCGTGGTGGTATCCTAGCAGTTGACAAGGGACAATTTGAAGCCGCTACTGCTCTTGGTATGACTCATAACCAAACCATGCGTAAGATTGTCCTACCTCAAGTAGTCCGTAACATCCTACCAGCAACTGGTAATGAATTTGTCATCAATATCAAAGATACATCTGTATTGAACGTTATCTCGGTTGTCGAACTTTACTTCTCAGGAAATACCGTAGCAACACAAACCTATCAATACTTCCAGACATTTACAATCATCGCCGTGATTTACTTTGTCCTCACCTTCACCGTAACACGTATCCTACGATTCATCGAACGCCGCATGGACATGGATACCTATACTACAGGTGCTAACCAAATGCAAACGGAGGATTTGAAATAATGACACAAGCAATCCTTGAAATTAAACACCTCAAAAAATCCTATGGACAAAACGAAGTGCTAAAAGACATTTCTCTAACTGTTCACAAGGGTGAAGTTATCTCTATCATCGGAAGCTCTGGAAGCGGAAAATCAACCTTCCTACGCTCCATTAACCTACTTGAAACTCCAACTGATGGACAAATCCTTATCATGGACAAAACGTTCTCGAAAAAGGCTATGACCTCACACAATACCGTGAAAAGTTGGGAATGGTTTTCCAATCCTTTAACCTCTTTGAAAATCTTAACGTACTTGAAAACACAATTGTCGCTCAGACAACTGTCCTTAAACGCGAACGTACAGAAGCTGAAAAGATTGCCAAAGAAAACCTAGAAAAGGTCGGCATGGGAGAACGCTACTGGCAAGCCAAACCAAAACAACTCTCAGGTGGTCAAAAACAACGTGTAGCCATCGCTCGTGCCCTTTCAATGAATCCGGACGCCATTCTCTTTGATGAACCAACATCAGCTCTCGATCCAGAAATGGTTGGAGAAGTCCTCAAAATCATGCAAGATCTGGCTCAGGAAGGCTTGACTATGATTGTCGTAACCCACGAAATGGAATTCGCCCGTGACGTCTCTCACCGTGTTATCTTTATGGATAAGGGTGTGATTGCTGAAGAAGGCAAACCAGAAGACCTCTTCACCAATCCTAAAGAAGACCGTACAAAAGAATTCCTTCAACGCTATCTCAAATAAAAAGAAAAGGCTGCATCAACCGTGCAGTCTTTTTACTAGCCAAAAAATGAAAAGGCAGACCCTATTCAAGAATCCACCATTATCCAAAGATTAATCTTCAAATTTTTCATGATTTTTATCATAGAAATCAATTAAACCTAGAGCCGTTTCAAACGAAATATTTTTAACTTTTGCACGCCCCTGAGCTAGAGCAATGATAGACATTTCACGCGCATTCGTTTCTTTAGAGATACGGTAGCCTGTGATTTTCTTATCACGAACCCAGCCAACAACTGATTCTACTTTTTCAAAGTTTGACTTAGCCATGTCTTTCTCCTATTTTCTTATTTACGATATCTAATTGTATACGCTTTTATGCTTTTTGTCAATAAAAAAACATATATTCAATAAAATAAACGCCCTTATTTTTACTTACTATCTTATTAAAGCTGATAATATGTAGGTTTTTCATTGTCGAAAACAATTTTTATAGTTCTTTAAAATAACTGTATTATTAAATCTTATTTATGTAATAATATTCGTATTTGACAGATGCTGATTCTCGATAATCTAGACATATTCTAATCTTATTTCATATTATTTATTCCACTGTAAAACAAAAAAAATTTGACAAAATAATCTTCTGCTCTAAACCATTTCTAACGAGTATTTTTCTCCTTTTAGACTTTTTCATGTCTGCACCAGCATTCAATCATTTGGTCAACTGTACCAGTTATTTACTTTATCAAGTTTACTTTTTATTTCTCCTACCCATTAAAATACAAATAGCTAGGAAACCGTAGTATTCTATGCTTCATTTTTTTTACTGTTTTCATCTTACGAATATTCCATCACTCTTCTCAGTAATCTCAGTATAATAAGGCATCTCATTAGTATTGATTATTTTTTCTAATCCCTATTATATTTAGCTAAATTTCAGATTAGCTATATATAAAATAGTAGATTTCAAAAAACTCCTAACATATAACAAGTAATTTTACTCCCTTACTATAAACTGAATCAAAAAAACATAGGTACTATAATGAGTTATGATAGAAATAGCGTAATCGATTTCCTAAGTCCATAGGAATCGCCCCCTTTCTTCATCTTCATTATAGCACCTATACATCAATTGTGCAAATAATATGATATTTTTTTATTAGTCCTCAGACAAGCATATTATAGAGCGTTTCGTTACCATTTAAGTTAATATAAGCTGGATCAAAACCTTCCATTCGACGAATCAAGCCTGCATAATCATGCTTATCTGCCAAGGCAATCCCAATCAATACTGGGCCTGTCCCCTTGCTAGCTCGTTTGATATACTCAAAACGTGTGATATCATCATTTGGCCCCAAGATATCATTTACAAACTCACGCAAAGCCCCCGGACGCTGTGGAAAATTAACCACAAAGTAATGCTTGATCCCATCATAAATCAAGGCACGCTCTTCCATTTCCGGCATACGGTTGATATCATTATTTCCTCCAGAAACTGATACAACAAATGGTTTTCCCCTTGATATATTCAGCCAAAACCTCTAAAGAAGCGATACTAGCAGCTCCAGCAGGTTCTGCGACAATCCCTTGCTTAGAGTAGAGGTCAATCAAGGTTTCAGAAATCAATCCCTCATCGACACCTACTAAGGTTTGAACATGTTGACGAGTTGCTTCATAGGTCAACTGACCTACCTTTTGCACAGCAATCCCATCCGCAAATTTGTCAATTTCTGTGAGTTTGACAGGCCCACCAGCTTCAAAGGCTGCCTTCATGGAACGTGCCCCATTAGCCTCTACTCCGATGACTTCAATTTCTGGACTTGTTTCCTTGATATAGGTAGAAACCCCAGCAATGAGACCACCACCTCCAACAGGAACTAAGACAGCATCAAAATCAATTGATTCTTTTCGAGCTTCTTCTAAAATCTCATAAGCAACTGTCCCTTGACCCGCTTGAACATGGGCATCATCAAAGGGATCAATAAAGGTACGATTTTCAGAAACTGTAAATTCTTGAGCTGCTTTGGCTGAGGCATCAAAGGTATCCCCAACTAGTTTAATGGTTACAAAATCCCCACCAAAAAAGCGAACTTGTCCAATTTTTTTGTTGCGGAGTAGTAATGGGCATAAAAATAGTAGCAGGAATTTTCATTTCATTACAAGTATAGGCTACTCCCTGCGCATGATTTCCCGCAGAGGCACAGACTACCCCACGCTCACGCTCTTCCTTGCTGAGCTGCGAAATGGCATAATAGGCACCACGGATCTTAAAAGAACGAACACGTTGAGCATTTTCCTTTTTCAAATAAATCTTAGCACCATACTTCTCCGATAAATAATGGTCGTAATCCAGTGGGGTATTCACAACCACACCGTTCAAGACTTTTATGAGCCTTGATGATATCTTTTGAACTTAACATCAATTTCTCCTAGACTATTTCAAACTTATCGTAATCCATCTTTTAAAAAAGAGATGAATTGATTATAAAAAGCGAGTTAGTCCCCCAACTCGCCTTCACCTTAATTTCTATCAATTAGTTATAGATTTTGAATGCATCATCGTCGTTTTTACCAACGAATGGCATTGCTTTACGCAATTCTGCACCAACTTTTTCAATTTCAAGGTTAGCTGCTTGTTCACGGTAAGCAGTCAATTTTGGACGTCCAGCTTTATAGTCATTTACAAAGTCATTTGCAAATTTACCATTTTGGATGTCTGCCAAGACAGCTTTCATGTTTTCTTTAACTTGCTCAGTAATCACACGTGGGCCTGATACATAGTCACCGTATTCAGCAGTGTTTGAAATAGATTGACGCATTTTCTTGAATCCACCTTCGTAGATCAAGTCAACGATCAATTTCATTTCGTGAAGAACTTCAAAGTAAGCCAATTCTGGAGCGTATCCTGCTTCTGTCAAGACTTCAAAACCTGCTTCGATAAGGGCAGTCAAACCACCACAAAGTACAGCTTGTTCACCAAACAAATCTTCTTCAGTTTCTTCTTTGTATGTTGTTTCAAGAAGACCTACACGTGCAGCTCCAACACCTTTACACCAGTCCATAGCAATGTTTTTAGCATTTCCTGTTGCATCTTGGTAAACTGCGTAAAGAGCTGGAACACCAAATCCTTCTTCGTAAGTACGGCGTACCAAGTGTCCTGGTCCTTTAGGAGCACACATGAAGACATCTACATCTGCAGGAACTTTGATAAATTCAAAGTGAATGTTGAAACCATGAGCAAATCCAACTGCGTTTCCAGCTTCCAAGTTTGGAGCGATTTCTGCTTCGTACAATTCTTGTTGGATTTCGTCTGGTGCCAAAATCATGATAACGTCAGCCAATTTAGTTGCTTCTGCTACTGTGTAAGTGTCAAATCCATCTTCTTTTGCTTTGTCAAAAGATTTACCTGGACGTACACCGATGATGACATCACGACCTGAGTCACGCAAGTTTTGAGCATGCGCATGTCCTTGTGAACCATAACCGATAACGGCGATTTTTTTACCGTCAAGTGCTGCTACTTTAACATCTTTTTCATATTCCATTTGAACTGCCATAGTTTTTTCTCTCTTTTCTATTATTTATTGCCTTTTAGGCTGGATTAACAAATTTAAAATATTTTATACTCTATGAAAATCAAAGAGCAAATTAGGAAGCTAGCCGCAGGCTGCTCAAAGCACTGCTTTGAGGTTGTAAATAAGACTGACGGAGTCAGTAACATATACCTACGGCAAGGCAAAGCTGACGTGATTTGAAGAGATTTTCGAAGAGTATTAATCGCGGGTAAATCCAGTTGCACCAGTTCGAGCAATATTGCGAATACCGTATGGTCGAATGACTCGCAACAGAGCTTCACTCTTTTCAGCATTTCCTGTCATCTGAATGGTAATCGAGCTTGGTGCTACGTCTACAACTGTTGCACGGAAAGGTTGAATAATCGCTAGAATCTCAGCTCGCTTCTCAGCTGGCGCTGACATCTTAACCAAAATTACCTCGCGCTCCAAATGAGGCTTGTCTGTAATATCTCGAATGCGAATCACATCAATTTGACGATTGAGCTGTTTGATAATTTGCTCCACCTCATCATGTGAAGCTACATCAATAATAACGGTGATACGAGATACATTCGGATCTTCTGTTGCTCCAACAGAGATGCTTTCGATATTAACCTGACGACGAGATAGGACACCTGTAAAGCGATTGAGGACTCCTGATCGATTCTGTAGTTTTGCTGTTAACATTCTACGCATGGAACTTCACCCCCAACATCTCATGATTACTCTTACCAGCTGGTACCATTGGTAACACCTGTTCCTTACGAGAAATATCTACCTCGATTAGCATAGGAACATCCTCAGTGATGACTTCAAGGTCTTGGGCCAAGGTCTCAGGATTGTCAAACTTATAGTTTTTAATTCCATAAGCTTGTGCCATCAATTGAAAATCAGGAAGAGTATCAAAGACCGACTCAGATGTTCTACCTTCATAGAAGGATTCCTGCCACTGGCGAACCATTCCAAGCGAGTGGTTGTTCAGCATAACCACCTTGATTGGCACCTTGTAAATGTTCAAAATAGCCAATTCCTGGTTAGTCATTTGGAAACCGCCATCCCCAACAAACAAGACTACTTCCTTATCTGGATTA
>CAKMPG010000145.1:0-6066 GCA_927911355.1 Streptococcus mitis
TTTGAAAATATGGGTGCCAAATTGGTATCAGAAGTAGCTTCAAAAACCAATGATATCGCTGGTGACGGAACAACAACTGCAACTGTATTGACCCAAGCAATTGTCCGTGAAGGAATCAAAAAACGTCACAGCAGGTGCAAATCCAATCGGCATTCGTCGTGGGATTGAAACAGCAGTTGCCGCAGCAGTTGAAGCCTTGAAAAACAACGCCATTCCTGTTGCCAACAAAGAAGCTATCGCTCAGGTTGCAGCCGTATCTTCTCGTTCCGAAAAAGTAGGTGAATACATCTCTGAAGCCATGGAAAAAGTTGGCAAAGACGGAGTCATCACTATAGAAGAGTCACGTGGTATGGAAACAGAACTTGAAGTTGTAGAAGGTATGCAGTTTGACCGTGGTTACCTTTCACAGTACATGGTGACAGATAGCGAAAAAATGGTGGCTGACCTTGAAAATCCATATATTTTAATTACTGATAAGAAGATTTCAAATATCCAAGAAATCTTGCCACTTCTAGAAAGCATTCTCCAAAGCAATCGTCCACTCTTGATTATTGCGGATGATGTAGATGGTGAGGCTCTTCCAACTCTTGTTTTGAACAAGATTCGTGGAACCTTCAACGTAGTAGCAGTTAAGGCACCTGGTTTTGGTGACCGTCGCAAAGCCATGCTTGAAGATATCGCCATTTTAACAGGCGGAACAGTTATCACAGAAGACCTAGGTCTTGAGTTGAAAGATGCTACAATTGAAGCACTTGGTCAAGCAGCGAGAGTAACTGTGGACAAAGATAGCACTGTTATTGTAGAAGGTGCTGGAAATCCTGAAGCGATTTCTCACCGTGTTGCAGTTATCAAGTCTCAAATCGAAACTACAACTTCTGAATTTGACCGTGAAAAATTGCAAGAACGCTTGGCGAAATTGTCAGGTGGTGTAGCAGTCATCAAGGTCGGAGCTGCAACTGAAACTGAGTTGAAAGAAATGAAACTCCGCATTGAAGATGCCCTCAACGCTACTCGTGCAGCCGTTGAAGAAGGAATCGTTGCTGGTGGTGGAACAGCTCTTGTAAATGTCATTCCATCCGTGGCTGATTTGGAATTGACAGGAGATGAAGCAACAGGGCGCAATATTGTTCTCCGCGCCTTGGAAGAACCTGT
Organism: Streptococcus mitis; assembly: GCA_927911355.1. Lineage (GTDB taxonomy): Bacteria > Bacillota > Bacilli > Lactobacillales > Streptococcaceae > Streptococcus > Streptococcus mitis_DD. Next base: position 1,153 of record CAKMPG010000145.1, read on the forward strand.
TCGTCAAATCGCCCATAATGCGGGATTTGAAGGGTCTATCGTTATCGATCGTTTGAAAAATGCTGAGCTTGGTACAGGCTTCAACGCAGCAACTGGCGAATGGGTCAACATGATTGAAGAAGGAATCATCGACCCAGTTAAAGTTAGCCGTTCAGCCCTACAAAATGCAGCATCTGTAGCTAGTTTGATTTTGACAACAGAAGCAGTCGTAGCCAATAAACCAGAACCAGTAGCTCCGGCTCCAACCATGGATCCAAGCATGATGGGTGGGATGATGTAAGCTTTCTATAGAAAACAACTTATAAAAAACATAAAAGGAGGGAATGGCTATTCCTCCTTTTTATGCTATTCACTTCTAAATAGATTTGAGCTCTCCTAACTTATATGATAAAATAAGACTAGAAAAAGGAGAAGAACATGATCGATGTAGAAGAAATTCTGAGCAAGATGAACCCTAATCAGAAGATTAATTATGACCGTGTCATGCAGAAGATGGTACAAGTATGGGAGAAAAATGAGCAACGGCCAACCATTCTCATGCATGTTTGCTGTGCCCCTTGCAGTACCTATACCCTCGAATATTTGACCAAGTATGCAGATGTGACCATCTATTTTGCCAATTCTAATATCCATCCTAAGGCAGAATACCATAAGCGGGCCTATGTCACCAAGAAATTTGTTAGTGATTTTAATGAGCGGACAGGAAATACGGTTCAGTACCTAGAAGCTCCCTACGAACCCAATGAATACCGAAAACTAGTTAGGGGACTAGAGGAGGAGCCAGAAGGTGGCGACCGTTGTAAGGTTTGCTTTGACTACCGCCTGGATAAAACAGCGCAAGTGGCTATGGATTTAGGTTTTGACTATTTTGGCTCAGCCTTGACCATCAGTCCTCATAAGAATTCTCAAACCATTAACAGCATCGGAATCGATGTGCAAAAAAATTTATACCACCCACTATCTTCCCAGTGATTTCAAGAAAAATCAAGGCTACAAACGTTCAGTAGAGATGTGTGAAGAGTATGATATCTATCGTCAATGTTATTGTGGATGCGTCTATGCAGCCCAGGCTCAGAATATTGATTTGGTTCAGGTTAAGAAGGACGCCACGGCTTTCTTACTGGATAAGGACGTTGAAAAAGACTATTCCCATATCAAATTTACAGTTACAAATTAGATATATAAATGAAACTTGCCTCAAGGTAGGTTTTTTGCTAGTAGAAAAGCGATAGACAGAAATTGCTGGACCAATCTTTGAATTTCTAGTCCAAGGCTTGTGAGTCTTCAACAAGCCTTGGACTCTTAAAAAAAATTAAGTTTTGCTCAAAAGAGCTTTTTAAATTAAAACGAGCAATTATCAGTTCAAATCTGTTTCAAAGAAGAACGGATAAATTAATCGGTGCTTTGTTTTTGAGTTAGGAAGTTAAGCATGCTAAACTGAGTCGTAGGAATAAATTTCTTTATAGAAATGTGTTACAACTCTGCTATAACGGAATATTCCTTTTTTGCATTTATACAACTTATTTAACACTATCTTTATTCTTGTGATATAATGTCAAATTATAGAGTGGAGGTCATTTAAAATGATTGATAAAGTAATTGAACAATATAAAAGTCATGATAATCTTGATATTCGAGTAGAATTGCATAAGAAGTATTCAAAAAATAAATTGGGATTTAATAATTGGATATTTTCTAACTACCAAATCACTGATGAAGTAAAGGTTCTAGAATTGGGATGTGGTACAGGAGAACTGTGGAAAAGTAATAGTGATTCTATAGATAAAATGAAGCAGTTGGTTGTTACAGATTTTCTAAAGATATGGTAAAATCAACGAATTCAGTGATTGGAAATAGAGACAATGTCAACTATGAGATAATGGATATTCAAAAGATTTCTTTTGAGAATGAAACGTTTGATATTGTTATTGCTAATATGCTTTTACATCATGTGAATGATATTCCTAAAGCTCTCTCTGAGGTAAATAGGGTCTTAAAAACCGGAGGAATTTTTTACTGTGCTACATTTGGTGAAAATGGAGTTGTAAATTATTTGGCAAGTTTATTTAAAGATGAGGTTAATCAAGATTTAGAAAATAGAACGTTTACTTTACAAAATGGTAAAAGGTACCTGAGTAGGTATTTTAACTCTGTCGATACATTACTCTATGATGATGAGTTACAGGTAACTAGTATAGATGACCTAGTTAAATACATCCAATCGTTTAAAGGAATTTCAGAAATAGGCTCACTAGAAGAGGAAATAATACGTAAAAGATTGGAAAGTGAGTTTAATAATGGTATGTTGATCATTCCTAAAGAATATGGTATGTTTATCGCTAGAAAAGAAAGTTAAGGGAACGAAATTGTGAAAAATTATGGAGAAGCTTTTCGATATTTTAGAAAATTAAACGGATATTCTTTAGAGTATGCTGTAGCTGATTCTATATCAAAATCTCAACTTTCTAGATTTGAAAGAGGAGAAAATGAAATTTCTCTTTCAACGTTCTTTAAATTATTATCAAATATCAATGTTTCGATAGAGAATTTTTGTAATCACCTAGAACATTATAAAAGAACGGAGCTTGATGATTTTTTGGTTAATTTATCTCCGAATTTTTATAGTTGAATACTAAAGGATTGGAGGAAATAAAAAATGAGCAACAAAAATTTTTTGAGAAGAGTGGGGAAAAAACTCATAAAATAAATACAATTATGGTTCAGGGATTATTAAATCAGATAGATTGTAATTATGTAGTTAGTAGAGAAGATCTAAATTTAGTATATGACTATTTATTCCAGAAGGAACGATGGGAGTCCTATGAGATAACGCTGATTGGTAATTTATATCATCTTTTTGAAATAGATTATATTTACAGGGTTGGAAAAGAAATACTAGAGCGTACACATTATTACGAAAAAATCGGCAAGAATAGAAATTTAGTTGTGTCAGCTTGTTTAAATTTTTGGTTCTGTTGCCTTGAAAATTCACATCTAATATATGCAGACTTCTTTGAAATGAAATTAAAGAAATTATTAAAAGATGACACAAAAGTTTTTGAAAAATCTACATTCAAATTTGTAGAAGGATATAAAATATACCTGACAGAATCTAAAGAATCTGGAATTAAGCAAATGAAAAATGTCATAAAATATTTTGAGTTTATTGAATCTAAAAGTATTGCTTTATATTTTCAAAAACGATTAAATGAGTTGGTAGATTAAATAGCATTTTCTCTGTAAAGATATTATTTTTAAAATGTTGTACTAAATGATTGATGTTAGGTGGAAATACAAAAAATAAATTATTGATACGAAGTTGACCTGTATTTTTATACTAATCATTTTCGTATTTTTGTATTAAACGATATAAGTTTGTTGTAAACTTACAAGGAACAAAGACATTAAAAAATAACAGTATATCTATTTGTTTTATATATTTCGCGAATTCTGCATAAAATCTCTTTCTAGTAAGGTGTTGTAACTCTGCTATAATGGATTTATTCCTTTTTGTGTTTACACAATTTATTTTACACTACCAAAAAATAAGGTCAGGATTTTGTTCCTGACCTTTGACAACTTTACCGATTCTTTAGTTCTACATAGCGCTTGTACCAAATGTTTACATAGGCTTCTGAGAAAGGACCACGTCCATTATTAATCCAATCAACAAGAATTTTGACATGTTCTTTTAAAATATAGTCTAAGTCATCAGAATAATTCATTTTGCGTTTGTGACGCTCGTACTCCTCAACATCTAAGAGACGTTTTCCCCATCTGTAAAATTTTAACATCCAAATCGTAATCAATATACTTCAGAGCTTCTTCATCCAGATAGTAGGGGCTAGCCATATTGCAATAGTAGGAAATTCCATTATCACGAATCATGGCAATGATATTAAACCAATATTTCTTGTGAAAGTAAACAATAGCCGGTTCTCGAGTAACCCAACGACGACCATCACTTTCGGTAACCAGTGTATGATCGTTGACACCAATAATGGCGTTTTCTGTTGTTTTTAGTACCATGGTGTCCCGCCAAGTTCGGTGGAGACTCCCATCATGCTTATAACTTTGAATTGTAATAAAGTCGCCTTCTTTTGGAAGCTTCATAACTAACCAACTTTCTACAATTTATAAGTTTATCGTTTACTATTGTACCATAAAATTACCTAAAATCTGTGAATTTTACATGAAAATATTAAAGATATTCTCTGAGAGCGCTTGCTATATCCGAAAAATCGTAGCCTTTTCGAGCTAAAACTTGAGTTAAACGCTGTTTAAGTTCGTATCCTTCATATTTTCGGGCATACTTGGCATATTGCTTATCAAGTTCCTTGAAGATGAGTTCTTGAGTCGTTTCTTGGTCAACTTGACTATCCAACTGGTCAAAGGCACTTTTAGCATCAGAGTAAGAGAATCCTTTGTTGGTCAAGTTTTGGATAATCTTATCTTGCAAGGCACGAGCAGGAAGTTTTCCCTCATATTTTTTCAATAGTTTATTAGCTACACGTTGAGCAACTTCAGAAAAATCAAATTCTTTCAAGATATCTTCTATAGTAGATTTTGAAATTCCTCTTTGTGCTAATTTCTGAGTCAGTATATAAGGTCCCTTGTCTCCTGAAAGTTGATTGGCATTGATGATAGCATAAGCGTACTGAGCATCATTAATCCACTTATCTTTTTTTAAGATTAATAATGACTTGAGAAACTATGTTTTCATCAATATCGTATTTTTTCAGATATTCTCTGACTTCTTTTTCAGTGCGCGCTTAAAGGATAGGTGGTAGAGAGCTAGATTCTTACCGTAAGAAAATTGGCAAAGTCCTGAATCTCTTTCAATTCTTCTTGGCTTATCACCTTATCTCTTGATAACATAAACAATCATTAGTATTCTACATGATCAATGTAGCT
>CAKMPG010000146.1:0-4765 GCA_927911355.1 Streptococcus mitis
AATCTCATCCAAAAGGGCAAAAGTTGGTTCCAACATCAAAAGTTGAAGAATCTCATTACGTTTTTTCTCACCGCCAGAGAATCCTTCGTTGAGGTAACGTTCAGCCATTTCTTCTTTCATGTTGAGCAATTCCATTTTTCATCTAGCTTAGTGATGAACTCGCGAACTGAAATCTTCTCATCGTCTTCTTTACCAGCATTCATAGCTGCACGAAGAAACTCAGCATTGGTAATTCCAGGAATTTCTGACGGGTATTGCATAGCAAGGAAAAGTCCCATACGCGCACGCTCATCAACTTCCAATTCAAGGATGTTTACGCCGTCAAACAAGACTTCACCTTTGGTAACTTCATAGTTTGGATTTCCCATGATAGCGGCAGAAAGAGTCGATTTACCTGTACCATTTGGTCCCATGATAGCGGCGATTTCTCCTGTTTTCAGGGTCAGGTTAACCCCTTTTAAAATTTCTTTTCCTTCAATCTCGACGTGAAGATCTTTGATCTCTAATACTGACATGATAGTTCCTTTCTTTTTCAAGGCCTTTACCAGAACTCACTAGAAACATACTTGATTTCCCTAGAAAATACGGTAAAAGGTCAATAAATATACTTTTATAGTATAACAAAAAAAAGCCTAAAAGGCTTTGATTTTGTCTAGAAGCTGAAGACTAGTCTTTTCCTTTTAAATGCTGGTCAATGACATCTACAATCTTGCCCATCAAGTAACTTACTCGGAAATTTCTAAAGAGCAAAATGGCCCAAAAGGCTGCCATAATATAACGACCAGTCATCCAAGCTTCATTGAAAAAATAGGTCTCAGCAGCTGTAAACAGCGCGATGATAATAAATTGTTGTCTATTCATAAACTTATTGTATCATGAAATCTTTCTTTAGTCTTCCTCTACCTTCACTTTATCAGCCAAAAATTCAAATCCTTCTGGAATCAGACTTTCTTCTGCTTCTTTTTCAGTTTGAGAAGATTTGGCTTTGGCTGAAAAGGCTGCGCGAACTTCTTTCCATTCCTCCATGGAAATAGCTAAAATCTCAGGTGAAAAACCTGCTGCCTGACTGAGTATATTTCCAAACATGGTGTTGAGATTGTCTCGTTTCATGGTTTGACCAGCATTGAAGTTAGATTCAAAAGCAAGAATAGCATGGTGTTCATTGGCCGCAACCGGTTGAGAACCAACTAGCAGAGCCTTATCAGGGCCTCCTAGACTTTCAATTACCTCTCCCCAGGCATTCTGCAAGCGAATCAGATTTTGACGTGCTAAATCAGGATTTTCAACGGCCTCTTGTAAGATAGATTGAACCTTATTGCGATCCACACGATAGACTGTTTTGCCTGCTGCTGGGCGGGTAGGTACTGTACTTGTTGGCTTGACTACAGTTCCCACATTGGCGAGTTCTTGTTTGAGACGGGCAATTTCCTGTCTCAGTGCAGAAATTTCACTTTCAACCGCCCCTGAAAGAGACAGTTCAGGATTAACCTCCGCCAAACGGATAGTCATCATCTCAGCATAAATCTTGGGCTGCAAACTAGACTTAATATCTGCTAAACTGACTGTCGCCAAGCGAATCATTTCAAACAGATTTTCTTGAGGAAGTACCAAATTCTCTACAAAGACTGGACTATGATGAGTGTTTTCTCCACCTGTTTGGACAATTAACAAGTCTCTTAAATAGTGCAAAAGATCCGTCACAAAACGAGTCATACTCTTACCATTGTCAAAAAGAAGATTCAAGCAAGACAAAGCCTTGGGAACATCCTGTTGAGATAAGGCAGCCACATAATTATCCAAGGCTGATAGACTAATGGTACCAGTAATTTCTTCAGAGATGGCAGTCGTCAGCTCGTTTCCCTGTGTCAAACTCAAGGCTTGATCCAAAATAGACAAGGCATCTCGCATTCCACCTTCAGCCCGTCTGGCAATGATTTCCACAGCCTCTGGTTCAGAACTGATATTTTCTTTTTCTAAAATATAGTGGATATGTTCCTTAATATCCTGTGTTTTAATCGATTTAAACTCGAAACGTTGCACACGGGATAGAATAGTGGCAGGTATCTTGTGCAATTCAGTAGTGGCCAAAATAAAGACCACATTCTGTGTTGGCTCTTCCAGCGTCTTTAGGAGGGCATTAAAAGCTCCTGTAGACAGCATGTGAACCTCATCTATGATATAAACCTTATAACGAGCAAGGCTAGGCGCATAGGTAGATTTATCACGAATTTCACGGATTTCATCCACCCCGTTATTAGAAGCAGCATCCATTTCAATGACATCTTCTAAACTACCGTCCGTCACTGCTTGACAAATATAGCAGTTATTACACGGTTCACCACCCACTTGATTTGGACAGTTCATAGCTTTGGCAAAAATCTTGGCTACACTGGTTTTTCCCGTTCCCCGTGGACCAGAAAAAAGATAAGCATGACTTATTTTCTCTTGCTCCACTGCTTGTTTAAGAGTCTTAGCCACAACTTCCTGTCCAACCAACTGGGAGAAGTTTTGACTTCTATATTTTCGATAAAGTGCTTGATACATTAGGCTTTCTCCCCAAACATTGTAAAGTCCCATTCTGTCTTTTCAAGCAAAATAGCGACAAATTGTTCCAAATAATCTCGATCCATAGCATCATAATCATCAATCTCTGAAGAATCAAGATCCAGAACTCCAAGTAATTGACCATTCTTAACCATCGGAACAACAATTTCACTTTTAGCTCGACTATCACAAGAAATATAGTTGGGATAAGTTGTTACATCACCAACCAGAACAGTTTCCTGAAAATGAGCTGCCTCCCCACAAACACCTTTTCCCAGTGCAATACGGATGCAGGAAACACCTCCTTGGAAAGGACCTAAAACCAATTCCTTTCCATCGAACAGATAAAAGCCTGCAAATACGGTATTAGGAAAGCGTGATTTTAGAAGAGCACTGGCGTTGGAAAGATTAGCCAAAACATTGGTTTCACCATCCAATAAAAAAGAGAGCTCCTCATTTAACATTTGATAACGTGATTGTTTTTCTGATTCTAACATAGAACTATTATATCAAAAAAGACTTACAGACAAAAGAAAAATCCCTTGTTAAGTAAACAAAGGATTTTGTGAATTTTCAATTTGATTAAAGTTCGATATCACCGAACAAGTCAGCCATTGAGAATCCTGTTTGTGTTTCTGGAAGTTCGAAAGCACGTTTTTCTTGACGTTTTGGACGACGTGGACGTGGAGCACGTTTTTCTTCTTTTTGTCCTTCTTCTTGAGCTGGACGCTCTTCAAGAGCTTTGATAGAAAGTGATACACGCTCTGCATCTGCGTTAACTTCAAGAACTTTAACTTGAACTTCTTGACCAACTTTAAGAGCTTCTTTAGGATTTTCAATACGTTTGTGTGAAATTTGTGATACGTGAACAAGACCATCGATACCTGGCAATACTTCAACAAATGCACCGAAGTCAGTCAAACGTTTAACTGTTCCTTCTACTACATCACCTTTAGCCAATTTTTGCTCAACGCCATCCCATGGTCCAGGTGTTGTTGCTTTAAGTGAAAGTGATACACGTCCTTCTTCTTCGTTAAGATCAAGGATTTTCACTTCAATTTCTTCACCAACAGTTACAACTGATTTTGGTGATACGTTACGTTCATGTGACAATTCAGTCAAGTGAACCAATCCGTCAACACCACCAAGGTCGATGAAAGCACCGAAGCTTGTGATACGAGCAACTTTACCAGTTACTACATCACCAACAGCCAATTTACCGAATACTTCAGCGCGAGCTGCTGCTGTTGCTGCTTCAACAACTTCACGACGTGAAAGGATGAAGCGGTTTTCTTTAGCGTCAACTTCTTTGATTTTAGCATCAAATTCTTGACCTACAAAAACGCTCAGTGTTACGTACGAAACGAGTATCCAACATTGAAGCTGGGATGAATCCACGAACACCTTCAAATTCTACTGAAAGTCCACCTTTAACGGCACGAGTTCCTTTAACAGTAACAACTTCTTCTTCGCGACCAACAAGTTTGTCCCATGCTTTGCGAGCTTCAAGGCGTTTTTTTAGATACAAGGTATGTAACTGTATCAGTATCTTTACCAACTACTTGACGAAGTACAAGAACATCCAATACTTCTCCTACTTTAACAAAGTCATTGATATCTGCATCGCGATCGTTTGTCAATTCGCGAAGAGTCAAGACACCTTCAACACCAGTTCCAGAGATTGCAACGTTAGCTTGAGTCGCATCAACTGTCAATACTTCAGCACTAACAACATCACCAGTCTCAACTTGGCTAACGCTATTTAGCAAATCTTCAAATTCGTTCATCTAAAAAATCCTCCAACAATCAAGTTTTTCTTAAACTTGACATACTTATAATTTTTTTCCTAAGCACCCGCAAGAACATGTTCATATCGTTCACGTCTTTCAATTATAAAAATAAAATACCCTAAGATATTTTGCTTTTTATCTTGATCATTACCTAAGAACTGGGGTAGCTGGATTCGAACCAACGCATGAGGGAGTCAAAGTCCCTTGCCTTACCGCTTGGCTATACCCCATTAGTAAAATGGAGAGAGAGGGATTCGAACCCCCGAACCCGAAGGAGCGGATTTACAGTCCGCCGCGTTTAGCCTCTTCGCTATCTCTCCATTTTACTAATGGGGTATAGCCAAGCGGTAAGGCAAGGGACTTTGACTCCCTCATGCGTTGGTTCGAATCCAGCTACCCCAGTTCTTAGGTAATGATCAAGATAAAAAGCA
>CAKMPG010000147.1:0-8072 GCA_927911355.1 Streptococcus mitis
TTCAAAATGGTGGTATTCTTGGGTACCAGTAGTAGCACCTATCGCAGCAGCAAATTGCGGCAGTAGCTATCTTCAAATTCCTTTACCTATAAGAAATTGAAACCGAGGAAATCCTCGGTTTTTTAGATGAAATTTTACGAAAAAAAGGTAAATCTGAGCATAATTTCTTGTAAAAAATTCTAAAATCCTTTAAAAATAAAAGAGTTGGAGGGAGTTTATGGAATGTAAATCAGATTGTGACGGATTATTCCTACTTTAAAAGTTAATAATAGAAAATTAAATGAAAACATTTTATATAGAGACCCTTGGCATGAAGGCCTTGTTAGAAGAATCAGCCTTTCTATCACTAGGTGATCAAACAGGTCTAGAGAAGCTGGTTTTAGAAGAAGCTCCAAGTATGCGCACTCGTAAGGTAGAGGGAAGAAAAAAACTAGCTAGATTGATTGTCAAGGTGGAAAATCCCTTGGAAATCGAAGAACTCTTATCTAAAACAGATTCGATTCATCAATTATATAAAGGTCAAAACGGCTACGCTTTTGAAATTTACTCTCCAGAAGATGATTTGGTTTTGATTCATGCGGAAGATGATAGAGAAAGTCTAGTAGAAGTAGAAGAAAATCCTGAATTTCAAACAGATTTGGAATCAATTTCTTTAAGTAAATTTGAGATTTCTATGGAATTACATCTCCCAACTGATGTCGAAAGTTTCTTGGGAGTATCTGAAATTGGGGCATCCCTTGATTTTATCCCAGCTCAGGGTCAAGATTTGACTGTGGACAATACGGCTACTTGGGATTTATCTATGATCAAGTTCTTGGTAAATGAACTAGATATAGCAAGTCTTCGCAAGAAATTTGAGTCTACCGAATATTTTATTCCTAAGTCTGAAAAATTCTTCCTTGGTAAAGATAGAAATAATGTTGAATTGTGGTTTGAAGAAGTATGAAGTGGACCAAGATTATTAAAAAAATAGAAGAACAAATCGAGGCAGGGATTTATCCCGGAGCCTCTTTTGCGTATTTTAAGGACAATCAATGGACGGAGTTCTATTTAGGCCAGAGTGACCCAGAGCATGACTTACAGACTGAGGCAGGACTAGTTTACGACCTAGCCAGTGTCAGCAAGGTTGTTGGGGTTGGTACCGTTTTTACCTTCTTGTGGGAAAAAGGTCAATTAGATATTGACAGACCGGTAACAGATTTTTTAGCTGAGAGTGATTATCCAGACATCACTATTCGTCAGCTCTTAACTCACGCTACAGACCTTGATCCGTTTATTCCCAATCGTGATCTTTTAACAGCACCTGAATTAAAGGAAGCGATGTTTCATCTTAACAGACGCAATCAGCCAGCCTTTCTTTATTCGGATGTCCATTTTTTGCTGTTGGGTTTTATTTTGGAAAGAATCTTTAATCAAGACTTGGATGTGATTTTACAAGAACAAGTTTGGAATCCTTGGAGAATGACGGAAACCCAATTTGGACCTGTTGAGCTTGCTGTTCCAACGGTTAGAGGTGTAGAGGTAGGCATGGTACATGATCCCAAAGCTCGTCTCCTGGGCAGACATGCTGGTAGTGCTGGTTTATTTTCGACTGTAAAGGATTTACAAATCTTTTTAGAACACTATTTAGCAGATGATTTCGCAAGAGATTTGAGTCAAAATTTTTCTCCTTTGGATGACAAGGAACGTTCTTTGGCATGGAATTTGGAAGAAGATTGGCTAGACCATACGGGCTATACAGGTACCTTTATCATGTGGAATCGTCAGAAGCAAGAAGCGGCTATTTTTCTATCGAATCGTACCTATGAAAGGATGAGAGGGCTCAATGGATTGTAGATCGTAATCAAGTGATGGACTTGATTCGTAAAGAAGAGTAAGGAGAGACATGTCAAACAGTTTAAAGGGGACTTTATTAACAGTTGTGGCTGGGATTGCTTGGGGCTTGTCAGGAACGAGTGGCCAATACCTGATGGCGCACGGAATTTCGGCCCTGGTTTTGACCAACTTGCGTCTTTTAATCGCTGGTGGAATTCTCATGCTCTTGGCTTATGCTACTGCAAAAGATAGAATGCTGGCCTTTTTAATGATAGAAAGAGTTTGCTGTCTCTTCTCATTTTTGCTCTAATTGGTCTCTTCCTCAATCAATTTGCCTATCTAACTGCTATTCAGGAGACCAATGCAGGAACCGCGACGGTGCTTCAGTATGTTTGTCCTGTTGGGATTTTAATTTATAGCTGTATCAAGGATAAGGTGGCGCCGACACTGGGAGAGATTGTTTCTATCATATTAGCCATCGGAGGAACCTTCCTGATCGCAACACATGGGCAGTTGGACCAGTTATCTATGACACCTGCAGGTCTGTTCTGGGGCCTCTTTTCTGCTCTGACTTACGCCCTGTATATCATTTTGCCCATAACCTTGATTAAGAAGTGGGGTAGCAGTTTGGTCATTGGTGTGGGAATGGTCATAGCTGGTTTGGTCGCCCTTCCTTTTACAGGGGTTCTACAGGCCAATATACCGACTAGTCTTGATTTTCTCCTTGCTTTTGCGGGCATTATCCTTATCGGGACTGTCTTTGCCTATACAGCGTTCTTAAAAGGAGCCAGTCTGATTGGACCAGTTAAGTCAAGTTTGTTGGCTTCAATTGAGCCAATCTCGGCGGTTTTCTTTGCCTTCCTAATTATGAATGAACAATTTTATCCTATTGATTTTCTTGGCATGGCAATGATATTGTTTGCTGTAACTCTGATTTCTTTGAAAGATTTACTCTTAGAGAAATAAAAAAGACTCTTTGTCCGTGACAGAGAGTTTTTGCGTGGTAATCTAATTATTTTCAAGATAAAATTCAAAGCGTTCGCCTACATACTGACTTTTTACGTATTCAAATGCAGTACCATCTTCTAGATAGGAAACCTGAGTCAAACCAAGAATAGCATGTCCTTTTTCAACTTCCAATAGTGGGCAATCTTTTCTTTAGCAAGACGAGCATAGATGGTCTGCTGTGATTTGCCTATACGGTAGCCGTGTTTTTGCAAGGTTTGGAAGAAATGACTAGTGATTTCTTCTTTTTTTAAAAGTCCTTAATGAATTTTTCAGGAATAGAAGCAACTTCATAAACTAGAGGAACTTGGTCGGCATAGCGAACCCGCTCCATTCGGATAATATTTTCGGTAGGAGAAATTCCTAGCTTGGCAACTTCCTGCTCATTGGGAATGGTTTTTCTGTAGGAAATGAGTTGGCTAGAGGGAACTTTACCTTGGGACTTAACAATTTCAGTAAAACTGGTTGTACCTCTCATCTTTCTTGTACACGTGTACTGGATACAAAGGTGCCGCTTCCTACACGGCGCTCTAAAACTCCTTCTTCGACCAAGAGGGAAATAGCTTGGCGGAGGGTCATGCGACTGACCGCAAACTGCTCTGCTAAATCTCGTTCACTTGGAAGTCTCTCACCGATGGCCCAACGATGTTCGTCAATATCCTTTTTAATCTGGTCATGGATTTTCATATAAGCGGGTAGCATATTTTTCACTTCATTTCTATCTTTTCTCTATTGTACCCCAATAAACTAGAAAAAGTCAAACTTCGCCTTGTTTAGTTGGTAATTCGCCCTTATTTGTGATAGAATATTGGAAAAAGATATTTCTTTTGAGAAAGGAAAAAGATGAGTAACATTTCAACTGATTTGCAAGATGTCGAAAAAATCATCGTATTGGACTATGGTAGCCAATACAACCAGCTGATTTCACGCCGTATCCGTGAGATTGGTGTTTTTTCAGAACTAAAAAGCCATAAAATTTCAGCTGCTGAAGTTCGTGAAATCAATCCTGTAGGAATTATTCTATCAGGTGGTCCTAACTCTGTATATGAAGATGGTTCATTTGATATTGACCCAGAAATCTTCGAACTCGGAATTCCTATTTTGGGAATTTGTTACGGTATGCAGTTATTGACCCATAAACTTGGAGGAAAAGTTGTCCCTGCAGGTGATGCTGGAAATCGTGAATACGGTCAATCAACTCTTACACACACACCATCAGCTCTTTTTGAATCAACACCAGACGAGCAGACTGTTTTGATGAGCCATGGTGATGCGGTTACTGAGATTCCTTCTGACTTTGTTCGTACTGGAACATCAGCTGACTGCCCTTATGCAGCCATTGAAAACCCAGATAAACACATTTACGGTATCCAATTCCACCCAGAAGTTCGTCATTCTGTATACGGAAATGATATCCTTCGTAACTTTGCACTTAACATTTGTAAGGCTAAAGGCGACTGGTCAATGGATAACTTCATTGATATGCAGATCCAAAAAATTCGTGAAACCGTCGGTGATAAACGTGTCCTTCTTGGGCTATCAGGTGGTGTTGACTCTTCAGTTGTTGGAGTTCTTCTCCAAAAGGCTATTGGCGATCAATTGATCTGTATCTTCGTGGATCACGGTCTTCTTCGTAAAGGAGAAGCGGACCAAGTTATGGACATGCTTGGTGGTAAGTTTGGTTTAAATATCGTCAAAGCAGACGCCGCTAAACGTTTCCTTGACAAACTTGCTGGCGTTTCTGACCCTGAACAAAAACGTAAAATCATCGGTAACGAATTTGTGTATGTCTTTGATGACGAAGCAAGCAAGCTCAAAGATGTGAAATTCCTTGCTCAAGGTACTTTATATACAGACGTGATTGAGTCTGGTACGGATACAGCTCAAACTATCAAGTCACACCACAACGTGGGTGTCTTCCAGAAGACATGCAATTTGAACTGATTGAACCACTCAACACTCTTTATAAAGACGAAGTTCGTGCTCTTGGTACAGAACTTGGCATGCCAGACCATATCGTATGGCGCCAACCATTCCCAGGACCAGGTCTTGCTATCCGTGTTATGGGTGAAATCACTGAAGAGAAACTTGAAACCGTTCGTGAATCAGATGCTATCCTTCGTGAAGAAATCTCTAAAGCTGGTCTTGACCGCGATATCTGGCAATACTTCACTGTCAACACAGGCGTTCGTTCAGTCGGTGTTATGGGTGATGGTCGTACTTATGATTACACAATCGCCATTCGTGCAATCACTTCTATCGATGGTATGACAGCTGACTTTGCAAAGATTCCTTGGGATGTCCTTCAAAAGATTTCTGTACGTATCGTAAACGAAGTGGATCATGTTAACCGCATCGTCTATGATATTACAAGTAAACCACCTGCAACAGTTGAGTGGGAGTAAAGCTATAAATACTTTACTCTTATAGTAAATGAAAAATAAGGATTTCGAGAGAACAAAATCGTTCTCTCTTTTTTTAGCTGAATATTTTAAGTAAAAGGTTAAGCTATTCTTTCATAAAACAAGACAGAATGGTTGCCTCCAAAGTCTCATCATAAGAGAACAGTTATATTCTCTGGATCTACTTTTGAGATGGTAAAAATAGATATACTGATATCCATTCCTTTTATCATATCCTTGATTTCTTAAGTTTTAAAGACAGTTTAATCAGGATTCCTTTTATATATCGATTAAGAAATAAATAATCTGTCTTGAATCCTACCATAGATGTATAAAGAGTCATTTTTGTTTTTTTGTTTCGTATCAGTATCAATCCGTTCTGATATTGTTTTTTGAATTTTAGAAAATTCTAGTACAGTAGTTAGGAAGTTTTTATAAATTTATTGTATTTAATTCTTGACTTGATACCTTTACTTTTTTAGTTAATTATGTAATAATATTAACAATACAAATAAATGAAAGTTGGTGTTTCTATTGCATAAAGCAGTAAAACAAGAAAAAGGTCATGGCTATCTCCGTAAAACTAAGTTAGGTTTGTTAAGTGGCATTATCCTAACGACTGCTTTAGGGAGTTTATTTTTAAATGGGATTGTAAGCGCTGACGAACAACCAAATTCAAGTACACCTCCTAATGCAGCACAGACTCCTCCTAGCGAAACTGTGGTTCAAAGTGAGTATGAAACGAGTACAACACATACGGTAAAAGAAACCGAGTTAAAAGCTAAAGTTGAAGAAGTAAAAGCTTTAGGGGTTAAGGTTACAGAAACACCCACTGAAAATGTAGGTGTTGCAAATAGTTCTTCTGAGGTTACACATTTACGCGCAACTGCTGAAGAAAAAGTAGATGCTCAAATTCGTGATTTAGAGTCTGCAAAAGCTGAACAAGAACAAGTGAAAGCGGATAGAGTTAAGATTGATGAGTTTAAAAATACTTTTATTAATGCTAATTATATCAAAGTAAAAGCTAGATTAGTTTCTCAGGTAAATAGTCGAGATATTGATGAAGATGTCTCGAAAGAAGCTTCAGTTAGTCCAATTACATCAAGTAATGGGGAACTTCATTACTTGAAAGCGAATGAATTGGAGTTAACTGATTCTCAAGGTTTGTATAATGCAGTATCGAAACCAACTACTGAGGAAGTTACAGAAACATTTATTAAGGTACCTGCTCGAATTGGAATTACAGATAAATATGCAACAAATCGTGTGAATATCGGGTATCCTGCTCGTATAGTGGAACTAACTCCAAACACTGTGTATAGTTACACCATCACACCTCGTTCAGATAGTGTTTTATCTAGTATTTACGGTATCGGTAGTATTGAGACAACTGCTAAATTTGAGTATACACTACCTGAAAAAACCAAACTTTACGCTACATTTAGCAGTAAACCTGTTGAGACTCATGTAATTATTAAAAACTTAACTCGACGTGCTGAAAATCATACTGATTTCATTGGTTACACTCGAACTTATACTTATAAGGATAAGCAAGGAAATATTATTCCAATTAAAGATTTATATGCGAAATTCTTAGATGTCCAAGGTTTTAAGGGGAAAGGGGTTATAACGTCTTCTGATATTCCAAAATCTAAATTATCCGAGTTTGAATTACGTTCAGTTGGTGCTGATTACACTTATAGACAAGAAACATCTTTACTTGGAGAAAATACAATTTCTCAAAAAGAGTACATTGCTAGTAAAGTAGTTCCTAATAAACGTAATCAGTTTACACCTCGCATTGTTTATGCATCAAATCTCCAAAGAGTTGAATTGACAGATACAGAAAAAGCAATCAACGGTGTGTCTCGCACTTTCCATACTGTTACTTATACAGAAGTTCAAAACAAAGGTTTAGTGACTCAGAAGTTTGTAAACGAACAAGGTGTTGAAATTGCACCTAGTGTTAAATCTGAACTTAAAGAAGTAGGTTCTGAGGTATCTTTAACTCATCCGACCGATTTAGACTTTGAGAACAAGCGTTATACCTTTAAAGAACAAGACAAACAAGATATTACAGAGATTGTGAAAGGTGAAACTGTCATTACCTATGTGTATAAACAGAAGTATGAGAACAACTTACCACCTGTAGAAACAGAAACAAAAATTCCAATTACGACAACTTATGTAGAAGACAAAACAATCGACTATGGTAAGGAAATTGTTGAATCGAACGGTAGCGAAGGTAAAATTGTAACTACAACACCTAAAATTGTGAATGAACTTGATGGTACTGTAACTGACGGTAAGCCGACTGAAAAAGAAACTCCTATGGTACCAAAAGTGGTTAAAGTAGGTACGAAACCAACAGTTGTAGAAACAACTACTCCATATACAACACGTTATGTAGAAGATAATACAAAAGATAAAGATTATCGTGAAGTAACAAGACCTGGTAAATCTGGTAAAACAACTACTACGACAACTTATACCTTGAATCCTAATACAGGTGCAGTAACATCGAACGAACCAACCATGATTACTGAAGAAGCAGTAGAAGAAGTTATCACAGTAGGTACTAAACCTAAAGTTGTAGAAACAACTACTCCATATACAACACGTTATGTAGAAGATAGTACAAAAGATAAAGATTATCGTGAAGTAACAAGACCTGGTAAATCTGGTAAGACAACTACTACGACAACTTATACCTTGGATCCTAATACAGGAGCAGTAACACCGAATGAACCAACCACGATTACTGAAGAAGCAGTAGAAGAAGTTATCACAGTAGGTACTAAACCTAAAGTTGTAGAAACAACTACTCCATATACAACACGTTATGTAGAA
>CAKMPG010000148.1:0-3041 GCA_927911355.1 Streptococcus mitis
TTTTCTTTTTTGAAAATGGTATAATATAGTGAGAAGGATAGAGGAGAAGTGTAAATTGATCGCACAACTAGATACAAAAACAGTCTATAGTTTTATGGAGAGCGTCATTTCGATCGACAAGTACGTGAGAGCAGCTAAAGAATTCGGCTACACTCATTTGGCTATGATGGATATTGATAATCTTTATGGTGCTTTTGACTTTCTAGAGGTTACAAAAAATACGGCATTCATCCTTTACTAGGGCTTGAAATGACTGTGTTTGTAGATAATCAGGAAGTGAATCTGCGCTTTTTAGCTCTATCTAGTGTGGGCTATCAGCAATTGATGAAGCTTTCAACAACCAAGATGCAGGGGGAGAAAAATTGGTCAGTTTTATCTAAGTATCTGGAGGATATTGCGGTAATTGTGCCTTATTTTGATGGACTGGAGTCGCTAAATCTAGGCTGCGATTACTATATTGGCGTTTATCCAGAAACACTGGCAAGCGAATTTCATCATCCTATTTTGCCACTGTATCGGGTCAATGCTTTTGAAAGCAGAGATAGAGAAGTTCTGCAAGTATTAACTGCGATTAAAGAAAATCTACCACTTAGAGAAGTTCCCTTGCGTTCACGACAAGATGTCTTTATCTCAGCAACTTCTTTAGAGAAGCTATTCCAAGAACGTTTTCCGCAAGCCTTGGACAATTTAGAAAAGCTTATTTCAAGTATTTCTTATGACTTGGATACTAGTCTGAAACTGCCTCGTTTTAATCCAGCTAGACCAGCCGTAGAAGAGTTGAGAGAACGTGCTGAATTGGGGCTTGCCCAGAAGGGATTGTCTAGTAAAGAATATCAAGATCGACTAGACCAAGAATTGGCTGTTATTCATGATATGGGCTTTGATGATTATTTCTTGGTTGTTTGGGATTTGCTGCGTTTTGGACGTTCGAATGGCTATTATATGGGAATGGGACGGGGTTCTGCAGTTGGGAGCTTAGTTTCCTATGCTTTAGACATTACAGGGATTGATCCTGTGGAGAAGAATCTCATTTTTGAACGCTTTCTCAATCGTGAACGCTATACCATGCCTGATATTGATATTGATATTCCTGATATTTATCGTCCGGATTTTATCAGGTACGTTGGTAATAAATATGGCAGTAAACATGCGGCTCAAATCGTTACTTTTTCAACCTTTGGAGCCAAGCAGGCTCTGCGTGATGTCTTGAAACGCTTTGGTGTGCCTGAGTATGAATTATCCGCAATTACTAAGAAAATCAGTTTTCGGGACAATCTTAAGTCAGCCTATGAGGGCAATCTCCAGTTTCGTCAGCAAATCAATAGTAAGTTAGAATACCAAAAAGCCTTTGACATTGCTTGCAAGATAGAGGGCTATCCAAGACAAACCTCTGTCCATGCGGCTGGTGTTGTGATCAGTGACCAAGATTTGACTGACTACATTCCTCTAAAGCATGGAGATGAAATTCCATTGACTCAGTACGATGCTCATGGTGTTGAAGCTAGCGGACTTTTAAAGATGGATTTTCTGGGACTGCGAAATCTTACCTTTGTCCAGAAAATGCAAGAGTTGCTTGCTGAAACAGAAGGGATTCATCTGAAAATTAAAGAAATTGATTTGGAAGACAAAGAAACGCTAGCTCTTTTTGCTGCTGGTAATACAAAAGGTATCTTTCAATTTGAACAACCAGGCGCTATTCGCCTGCTTAAACGTGTTCAACCAGTCTGCTTTGAAGATGTCGTAGCAACTACTTCTTTAAATCGTCCAGGTGCAAGTGACTATATCAATAATTTTGTGGCAAGAAAGCATGGTCAGGAAGAAGTGACGGTTCTGGATCCAGTGCTGGAGGATATTTTGGCACCAACCTATGGTATCATGCTCTATCAGGAGCAGGTTATGCAGGTTGCTCAGCGATTTGCCGGATTTAGTCTTGGGAAAGCCGATATTTTGCGACGAGCTATGGGGAAAAAGGATGCCTCTGCCATGCATGAGATGAGGGCTTCCTTTATTCAGGGGGCATTAAAAGCAGGCCATACTGCGGAAAAGGCAGAGCAGGTCTTTGATGTCATGGAGAAGTTTGCAGGTTATGGGTTTAACCGATCTCACGCCTATGCTTACTCAGCCTTGGCCTTCCAGTTGGCTTATTTTAAAACGCATTATCCAGCTATATTTTATCAGGTCATGTTGAATTCTGCCAACAGTGATTACTTAACAGATGCACTTGAAGCAGGCTTTGAAGTAGCCCCTCTGTCCATCAACACCATTCCCTATCACGATAAAATTGCCAACAAATCCATCTATCTAGGTCTGAAATCGATTAAGGGAGTCAGCAAGGATTTGGCGCTTTGGATTATCGAACATAGACCTTATTCTAACATTGAAGATTTATAGCTAAATTACCTGAGAATTATCTGAAACTTCCTCTGCTAGAACCTTTGGTAAAAGTTGGTCTTTTCGATTCATTTGAAAAAAAATCGTCAAAAAGTATTCAATAATTTAGCTAATCTATTTGAATTTGTGAAAGAGTTAGGAAGCTTGTTTGGTGATACAATTTACAGCTGGCAGGAATCGGAAGATTGGACCGAGCAAGAAAAATTCTATATGGAACAAGAGCTTCTAGGAGTAGGAGTTAGCAAACATCCACTACAAGCTATTGCAAGTAAGGCTATTTATCCGATTACTCCAATTGGGAATTTGTCAGAAAATAGCTATGCTATTATCTTGGTTGAAGTTCAGAAGATAAAAGTAATTCGTACCAAAAAGGGTGAAAATATGGCTTTCTTACAGGTGGATGACAGTAAGAAAAAATTAGATGTTACCCTTTTTCAGATTTATATAGACAGGTTGGACAAGAAGTGAGAGAGGGAGCTTTCTACTATATCAAAGGGAAAGTCCAATCACGTGATGGCCGTCTGCAAATGATTGCACAAGAAATAAGAGAAGCAGTGGCTGAACGCTTTTGGATTCAGGTAAAAAATCATGAATCGGATCAAGAAATTTCACGTATTTTAGACCAATATAAAGGCCCAATCCCAGTTATC
>CAKMPG010000149.1:0-6577 GCA_927911355.1 Streptococcus mitis
ATAATTTCAAGTTTCAAGACCTGAGACTATGCGTTTTTTTGGTTCTAAAAAAATTTTCGCCCACCTAAAACAACTAAAAAAAAGTTATAAGTAGATTATATTTTAAAAGTCAAGATCTAACAACCATTTAGATTAGTTAAATCTTTCAATCTTTCTTCTCCAGATTTAAGCATCTCTTTCTCCACTTGATTCCATTCTCCAAATAGTAAATCATGAAGAACGGTTGCCGCTGAAGTTGTATTTTCTCCTGAATCATATACACAACTTCTATCTCGTTGATACATTTGAATTCTTTCAAAGATAGCCAGTTCTTCCAATTGTCGTGTATTATCAACTAGATGATTAACAATGAATCATGATGTTCTTTTGGAGTTGCACGTGCTTGATTTGGATTGATAGCGTACAGTTCTTCGTATCGGATAAGGGTACTCAGATAAGACAGTTCAGGCTTTGTCGCAATTAAGGCTAATTGTACTTCATATCCCCTACTTTTCAAGAGTTGTGCTGTTTTCTTTGGAACATCAATTGTCCGTAAAGTTCCCTCAATCAAAAGATTGTATCCCAAATGACTCAATTCTCTTACTAAAGACTCTACCATTTTCCTGCAAAATCTTTGGTGTATTCTACACTATCTTTGCCATATTCTTGCTGCAGTTCTAAATAGTGTGGATGCTGAGAACGAAAACTATCGCCATCTATGATAACAATATTTCCTTGAAATTCTTTCTGTTTAATACGATGAATTGTAGTCTTGCCAGCACCACTTTGCCCTCCAAGCAAAATCGCTATAGGTTGCTTACTGGACTTTTTTCCTCTTGTCAGAGAACGAAGATTCCGTGCTAGAGCATGTTTGAATTCACTATCAGTATAATCTTGGATTTCCATTAAGCTACCATCCGCTTTTCAGATATCTCTAACATACGTTCAATTCCATCCAAATAGCCACTATATCTCTCTATTTCATCAAAAGTTTCTACTAAATAGATATTCGTATGAATCAAATCAGATAGATCATCACTCATTAAAATCCAAGGATTAGATTCATCATCAATGCTAATTCCCTGACTATCTTGATAACGATAGAGTCGAGATAATAGATTAGCACCTCTTTCTTTCACAATTTCAATTTTTAAAGTCAATTCATAATCTTCAACAGGATTGAGCATTTTATCTTCTCCTACAATATCGACATAAGATACATTAAACTTCTGACAAATGATGTCTATTAATTCGGTAGAGACTGAACTCGTTCCATTTTCATAACGACTCAGACTATTTCGTGAAATACCTACAATCCGTGCAAATTCGGATTGTGTTAAGTCATGTGTTTTACGTAAGGATTTTATGTTCTTTCCAATCATGGCAAACTCCTTTATTTTTATAATTCAATTATAGCATAAAAATCATAACGCACCAAAATTGGTGCGTTATTTCTTGTTTTTCTAGCCTAAACTTTACTTCTAAAAAAGCAACCTTAAAGAGTAATTCCTTTTTCGGTGGCTTTTCAAAATACTATACATTAAAATACTCTTGTTTAATTTTTTGTAAGCAAATTGTTAGCAACAGAAGTTACACCAACATGCATCAGTTCAGGATCATAATAATCTAGATTACGAGCATAGCCTTCTGCAACAGTCTGAGCAATACGCTCATCCAATTTATAATTAGAGGCTTTTAATAGTGCTTGAAATAATTCTGAACTATATAGTTTAATATTATTTTCCAATGATACTACTGCCATTTTTGTAACTCCTCTCCTGTTTTTGATTGATAAATCTTCTCTATTTTAAAAGATTGGTTGTGAGTGGATAATTGTTTAAAAGAATAGGGTTTTCTAAACTTTTTTTGAAAAGTTTGTGTTTGTATTTTGGCTTGGTTTTCGAATCAAAAAGAGAGAATCAAGTTGATTCCCTCTCTATGTTAGTTTTTACTTATTTTCCCTATAGGAAAGCTAGGATCTATTAAAAAATTCTTTTTTCTGTGAACTTCCCCATCTTTCGATAAATAGAATTCCCACTAACAAAAGGATAATCAGGCAAGGAAGTAAGACCATCCCCATGCTCCAATTCAGATTGACATTATCAATTTGCTTAGGTAATCTTCCAGATAAAATCTCCACTGAACGCAAGTAAGTAAAGGGAATCAGATGTGCAATTCTTTGAAGAGGCTGAATTGTTTGAATGCCAAACAATAAGCCAACAATTCCAATGAGTGAAAGAAAGAGGACAGGCATTTTTTGCTTGAAAAAGTAAGCAATCAAATACACAACTTCCACAATGATGATAAAAGCTAAGAAAGCTAGTAACAAGCTAGGAAATAACACATCTTGTATTTTCCCAATAGTTACTTCTTGATTTGTTAAGCTATATATCGGGTAGGGATAATCTAACTGTCCAAAACCACTTATCAGACTTCCCACTAGAAAAGAAAATCCACTGATTCCGATAAACAGCACAGTTACATAGCCCACTCCAACTCCAAGAGAGGACATGGCAAATGCCACTTTTGAAAAAGGATATAACTGAGCTGTGTCCAGATGATTTTGATATCTTTCTGCAAATAGTTGCGTTAGCATAAAAATAATAGCAATCACAAACAAGGTTGGGATGATAGCCTTTAAAATCCAGACAATCTGATCAATCCCGTGAGTCGGATAATCTAAATTGTGCGCTTTTATGTTCAAGGGATATAGGGCTTGGTAAATCTTCCGTTCACGGTCAACCGCCATTTTTAAGTCAGAGCTAGAAGTTGGTTCCTTCGATACAATTTCATAACTCTTTTCTTCAGCTTGCCACTGCAAATAGTAGGCTTCTTTCCAGCGTCCTTCTTTTAACAAAGCTAGAATTTCTTTCTTTTGAGTCAAAAGATTTTTTTGCAAGTCTAAATTTTCTTTAACAAACTGGTATTCCTCCGAGCTGGTGTCAGACATTTGAGAGAGTTTCTCTTCATTTTTATTGATAGCTCTCTCATTTGCTACAAGATGAGTATCCAACCGACTCTCCAAGCTGACTGAGTTTGCAGTCCGACTATTGAAATAAAAGGTAACACCGAGTACAGATACAAATAAAGCTAAGATAATCCAGTTTAAGCGACTTTTGAAAACTTTTTTTAATAAAAATAGACCAACATCTTTCATAAACTAAACCTCTTCTATCTTTCCCTGATGAATGGTTACTATTCTATCGCAGACGTCAACCAACTCTTCCTTATAGTGGGAACTCAAAAGAACCAGCTGCTCTTGTCTATCAATTTGTGCCAGCCTATCAAAAAACTTCTGTCGATAATACTCATCTAAGCCATTTGTAATCTCATCCATGAGCCAGCATTTCGCATGACTGAGAAAATACATGGCAATCACCAAGCGTTGCTTCATCCCTAAGGAATACTTGCGAATGGGAAGACTGATATAGTCAGACATTTCCCAGTAGGCGATTTCATCCCTCAAGTTTAGATCTGACTTCCAGATATTTTTTATAAGGCGAAGATAGTCCATCCCACTTAAGTTTCCATCCAGCCATTCAACGCTCTCATAATAAAAGAAAGAAGGAGGAGCTACAATATTTCCACTACTTATAGGAATTAAGTTGCTAATGGCGCGGAACAGGGTCGTCTTTCCAGAGCCATTGATAGCAAGAAGACCATAAATCCTACCCTTTTTAAAGGTGAAATCCGCATCTTGCAAGATGACTTGTCGCGTTTTTAGGGTAACATGAGTAAGCCTTAACATATCAAACTCTCCTTCTTCTAAACGTTTAACTATTAATATCCTCCAGTATAGTAGTTTATGACCTCATAACGATCGTAATTCCAGCCAGAATCAACTTTATACTCTGAATAGCTGTCATAACGAGACTATGACGGAATCCAAGCATATTGATGGTCGTGATAGTTGGTACTATATTCCCAAACCGTATTCCAATCATACCTGTAACTTTAGTGACTGTCACAGCAGATACACTGGACTGAAAAAGACCAAGTGATAACAAACTAGCTAATAAAACAACTTTTGCTGATTTTTTCATGGTTTTCACCTCACTAATATATTTACTTTCGAAAGCGCTTTAATTATATCATTTTTTTTCTCTGTTATGCAATAGTTTTTTTATTTGTTATGTAATAATTTTTTTGATCCGAAAAATCTTACACTAAACGCTAGCAACTGGAATTTACTCTAAGACGACTCTGTTTTAGAGCTATTTGTCGTGCACTTTTTTCTAAGTCTTTTCGCTTTTGAACCCTTATATATCAAGAAAAAGAAAACTAGTGGAAGTTAGTCTAAGACGAATTTCCACTGATTTCACGCGTTTTTCTCATACTAAAAGCTATGTTGTGGGAAACTGGAAGTTAGTTTTAGAAGTTACCGGTTTTCTAAACTCATCAAGCATTTCTTCTTTTGTAATTTCATTCTGATGAAAATGAGCTAAAACTTGGGGTGGATTGTCATCAGTCTGAACACCATAGATAAAATCAAATGATGTTGTAATTCATCTGGATTCTCCCGATTTTGAATTACAAATTCCGCAAAATCTAAATCTGACTCTGACTTTTTATATTTTGAAAAATAGTGACAATGATAGTCAGTGCTCTTAAAAATTTCTATAAAATTTGAAATACGAAATTCTACTATAATACCTACTTCTTCTTCAGAGTCAAAAATATTATTATTAGAGGTGCTTCGATTTAATACTTCAACTTGCTTGTTAATAAATTTTCTAGCTTGTTCAAAGTCAGGCGTGATATAGAAACCAGGTCCAAAGTCTAGCTCACTTCCTAAATTAAATTTAACATCGATTCCTTTTTTCAAGGATTCTAAATGTCTCAATAATGTAGCATGAAACCACTGCGTCTGACCTAGTTGCTTTTCCTGCTTGGTAGTCAACTCCAAAACATTTACTTCCTTCCGTCTTTCCTAAATCTCTCTAAATTCTTCTCCAATTGTTCCTTATGAAGTTGGTTCTTAGCTTCCTTTAATGTGTCGTCCAAAGTTTCTTCTCTGTAAGTTGCTTCTGTTTTTAGTTGTTGTGATTCTTGATTTGGAGTGAAAATGATATCTAGCAGTCGGTCTATTTTTTCAAGATCTTGGACAGACATATCAGATAGTCTATGAATCAGCTTTTTAAATACATCACTATTTGTCGTGATTTTTCTTAAAAAATGTTGTAAACATCTATAACCTCTCAAAAAAAGCAGCCTCTTAGGACTGCTTAGTGTAATTCGGAAATCGCATCATAAATGGACTGCAATTTCTTATTGTCTTTATTCTTTGTGTCAATCAACGTATGTAGCTCTTCAATTTTCTTCTGACTACTTTGAATATCGCTATTGTTATCCGCAATCAGTCTTTTAAGATGTTGCTGATAACTTGTAGTGATATCTGTCTCTTTTCCTGTTCTAACCTCTGTAACTTTAGGTTTAAAACTAGGATTTGATTCCGTCACAGGTGCTTGTTTTCGCTTTTGAAAAGCTGCTTCATAATTTACATCATTACCTCCTTGATGATTTCCAAATAAGGCCGCAATTTTATCTGGATCTTCTTGATTTTCTGATTTACTTTCTAATGGTTGATTAAAATTCCAATCTTTTGTCATTCACTCATTTCATCCTTTCTAAATTCAGAATCATCGAATTGTCTTTCTCTACCAAAGGCATGGTCAAGAGCTTCTTCAAAACTCATGTTACTGATGCTTTGACGCCTTTTGAACGTCGCAAACATCGCTGTCTCCAGTTGCTCTTTGTAAGCAGCTAGTTTTTCTGTCTCCCTTGCTACCTTACTTTCTTGCCTAGTGACCTTTTCTTCTAAGCGTTCAATAATGGTCATATACGATCCTCCTTCATTCTAATATTAGCTAAAACATCTTGATTTTGTTATCACAATTCTAAACATTGAGAGGTTTGTCTTACTGGTTGATTCCTCAATGTTTCTTTTGCAGTCTCAATCATCAATTGTAAATCTGATTTTTTTTCTTGAAGAATATCGTTCCAGTCTATTTTTTCTTTCCTAGATTCATTATCAGGCAAATCCAGTAAAACAGGAAATCCTGATTGAGATAACTTATCAGAAAAATCTTTACCTGCATCATCACAATCTACTGCCAGTGTCAATAAGTCAGGATGATTATCAAAATAGCTGGTGGTATCACGAATTGTATTGATTAAAGGCAGTAACTTTGAAGGTATTACTGTATCTAAAAATTCCAATTTCTGATTTTCTTCAGCTATCAGTCGTAAAGTTTGATAAGCAACAACAGACCTTTTTAATCCCTCCATAGATACCAAACGAACATCAGTTAGACTTTGTTGATGAAGTTCGTAATAGCTCATCAAGTCGATGAACGATTCACAAAATACCAGCTTATTTGGTTTACCAATGTCAAAGGATATTCCAACATGTCCATGGCTTCCTTTTAGAATCGTTTTTAACCTCTCTCTTCGAATAGAATGATTCTTATAAATTCCTTGTAGGCTTGCTGACTGCAGTTTGTGACGATGATCAAAACTTTTAAAAACAATAACAGGTTCAACTGTTTCATTTGTTTTCCAGCTGGCTTGTGTTATTAAACCTTGTTGAATCATCCTT
>CAKMPG010000150.1:0-5615 GCA_927911355.1 Streptococcus mitis
ATAATACAGGAAAAAAATAATGATGGAGGTCGTCGCGATGATAACAACATTTTTTGATGAATTTTTGTGGTGGTTTGTGTGCTCCTATTGACTGATAGTCACACTGAGTACAGTTTATGTGGTTCGTCAACAGTCGGTGGCGATTATTGAACGCTTTGGGAAATACCAAAAGGTTGCCAATAGCGGTATTCATATTCGCTTGCCTTTTGGGATTGACTCGATTGCAGCACGAATCCAGTTACGCTTGTTGCAAAGCGATATTGTGGTTGAGACTAAGACTAAGGACAATGTGTTCGTTATGATGAATGTGGCTACTCAGTACCGTGTCAACGAGCAGAGCGTGACAGATGCCTACTATAAACTCATGCGTCCAGAATCTCAGATTAAATCTTATATCGAAGACGCCCTTCGCTCTTCTGTTCCCAAATTAACCTTGGATGAATTGTTTGAGAAAAAAGATGAGATTGCCCTCGAAGTTCAACACCAAGTGGCGGAAGAAATGACAACTTACGGCTACATTATTGTGAAAACCTTGATTACCAAGGTCGAACCAGATGCAGAAGTTAAGCAATCCATGAATGAAATCAATGCGGCGCAACGTAAGCGGGTGGCAGCGCAAGAATTGGCGGAAGCTGACAAGATTAAAATTGTCACTGCAGCTGAAGCCGAAGCAGAAAAAGACCGCCTTCATGGTGTGGGGATTGCCCAACAGCGTAAGGCGATTGTGGATGGATTGGCAGAGTCTATCACCGAACTCAAGGAAGCCAATGTTGGCATGACAGAAGAACAAATCATGTCCATCCTCTTGACCAACCAGTATTTGGATACCTTGAATACCTTTGCCTCTAAAGGAAATCAAACCATCTTTTTACCAAATACGCCAATGGTGTGGATGATATCCGTACACAAATCTTGTCAGCCCTCCGTGCTGAGAAGAAATAATAGACTAAAGAGCTTGGTAACAGGCTCTTTTTGCATTGTTTTTGTATGTTTAGGAACTAAAATCCTCCTCCACAAATTATAGAATCTTTTCTGAGTATTTAGGGAGTGATGGAGGAAAACTTGAAAGCGCTTTTGTTTTGTGCTATAGTCAAGTCAATAGACTTGTTTAATGAGGAATGTTTGTATGAGAAGAGAAGAAGTTTTACGGAATCACTGGTTTTTTAGTCAGGAGGTGGGGAAAGAAGAAGCCTTGTCACCGGATTTTCAGAGGGAAAATTGGCAGGCTATTCAAGTGCCGCATGACTGGAGTATTTACAATGATTTTGACCATTATTCGCCAGCGCAAAATGAGGGTGGCCAGCTAAATGGGGGTCAGGCCTGGTACCGGACGCAGTTTTACTTGGAAGAAGATGCCAGTCTTGTTTCGGTGCGTTTGTTGTTTGATGGAGTTTATATGAATGCCCAAGTCTATATCAACGGGCAAGTGCTGGGCTATTATCCCAATGGCTACACACCTTTTTCTTATGATATCACGCCTTATCTAAGAAATGATGGGACGGCCAACCAGCTTGCGGTTTTTGTGGAAAATCAGCAACCTAGCAGTCGTTGGTACTCTGGTAGCGGTATTTACCGAGAAGTGAAATTGTTGATTACGGATTCGGTACATCTGGATTTATATGGGATTAAGATAGAAAGTCCCAAGCTAATGGAACAAAGAGATGGATGGGTGGAAACTCAGCTTACAAGTAAGGTTTCAAATGATGGAACTCAGTCCGTGTCGGTGTATTTGGAACAGAGTATCTGGTATGATGGACAACAGCTGTCAGACTGGCAGGTGACTGATTCTGTAATGATTGAGTCTGGGGAAAAACATCATTTCAAACAAGCCATATCAATTTTCCAACCTTTGCTTTGGGATATTGATCATCCCCACATTTACCAATTGAAGACTCGCCTTTACAAAAATGGCATGTTGGTTGATGAAGAAGAGGAGGCTTTTGGTTACCGTTATATGGATTGGCAAGCGGATAAGGGCTTCTTTCTAAATGGTCGCTGGTTGAAGATTCACGGGGTTTGTTTGCACCATGACTATGGATCTCTGGGAGCTGTGGAAAATAGGTCAGCTGCTGAGAGACGATTGCGCCAGATGAAGGAAATGGGTGTCAATGCAATCCGAATCACCCATAATCCAGCCAGTAGCATTTTGCTGGATGTGGCTGCTAAAATGGGCTTACTCATCCAAGAAGAAGCCTTTGATACCTGGTATGGGGGCAAGAAAGAATATGACTATGGACGCTTTTTTGAGGAAGAAGCGACTCATCCAGAAGCGAAGGCAGGCGATTTCTGGTCAGATTACGATTTGCGAACTATGATAGAACGCGGCAAGAACAATCCAGCGATTTTTATGTGGTCCTTGGGAAATGAGGTCAGCGAAGCAAATGGAGATGCTCATTCATTGAAGACAATCAAACGCTTGCTAGAAAGGGTTAAGGAGGTTGATGATAGCCGTTTTGTGACCATGGGAATGGATCAGTTCCGCTTTGGAGATGGTTCTGGAGGTCATGAAAAGATTGCTGATTTGCTGGATGTGGTGGGTTTGAATTACTCGGAAGATAATATTGACGCGATTCGCAAAAGACATCCCAAGTGGCGACTTTATGGGTCTGAAACCTCATCGGCTACACGAACGCGTGACAGCTATTTTCGACCAGATAAGGAATGGGTTGGGGATAATCGTCGCGTGCGGAATTTTGAACAGTCAGACTATGGCAATGATCGAGTTCCTTGGGGGAAGACGGCGACGGCTTCTTGGATAGCAGATAGAAATCGGCTAGACTATGCGGGTCAGTTTATCTGGACAGGAGTGGACTATATCGGTGAGCCGACTCCTTGGCACAACCAAAATGACACGCCTGTAAAGAGTTCCTATTTTGGGATTGTGGACACAGCAGGGATTCCTAAAAATGACTATTATCTCTATCAAAGTCAGTGGGTGGACCTAGATCAGCAGCCTATGGTTCATATCCTGCCCCACTGGAATTGGGAAATCCACAAGAGTTATCAACAAGTTGTGGATAAGTATGGGGATATCCCTGTTCGAGTGTATTCAAATGCTGGTTCAGTAGAGCTATTTCTCAATGGAAAATCCCAAGGCAGAAAGAATTTTCAGGAAAAATGGACTTCAGATGGTAGAAAATACCAAGAGGGACAAGGTTATGCCCAGCTCTATCTTGAATGGCGTTTGCCCTATCAACCGGGAGAATTGCGTGCTGTGGCCTATGACAGTCAAGGTCAGCTTGTGGCAGAAGATAGGTGGTGACTGCAGGTAAGCCAGCCAAAATCGGGTTACATGCCGATAAATCACAACTGGAGCCAGATGGGCAAGACCTCCTTTATCTCTATTTTGATGTATTGGACCAAGCTGGAAATTGGGTGCTGAGTGCTTCCAATCAGCTTCATTTTAAAATTGAGGGCCCTGCTCGCATTGTGGGTGTTGATAATGGCAGGCAGTCCAGTCGTGAACGTTATCAGGCTCAGAAAAATGGTCGTTTTAAGAGGAAAGCCTTTCATGGCAGAGGTGTACTTTTGGTTCAGAGCTTGGAGCAGGTAGGTCAAGTGAGAGTAAAGGCTAGTGGCAGAGGACTAGAGCCAGCAAGTTTTGATCTCTTAGTGGGAGAGGCTTTGGCTTGCCAGCCAGTGAAAAATCAGAGCTTATTTGAGATTCGAGTGGACAAGCAGGCAGGATTACAAGAAGGGGATTCCCCAGCCATTGGACTTTATCCACAAACTGTGGATAACCCTGTGAACAAGGTGGGGAATAGTGAAGTGATTTGGGAAACGAGTGGTAGTGCTCACGCCATTATCAAGCAGGGAGTACTTCATTGCTTGTCTGCAGGGGACTTGGCTATTCGCGCCTTTTATCAAGGGAAGACCAATCAAATGCACTTGCAGGTCGCAGAAAATACCTCACTAGGGCAGGCACTTTCTGTACGACCACTTCGCTTGTATACAGCTAAGGGAACTTATCCACAGCTTCCATCTTCAGTTTTGGCGGACTATGAGTTCGGGGGTGCAAAACGAGTCAAGGTTGTTTGGGAAGCAATCTCGGAAGAAGATTTGGCAAGCTTTCATGAGTTTACGGTATCTGGTCAGCTAGAGGGTCTGGATTTAAAGGCTTCTGCTCAGGTTTGTGTCCAAGGGATTTGCGCTATTGAGCCTGAAAAGGTTTGGACGCTTGTCAAGGAAGCCCCACACTTACCAGACCGAGTCAAGCTAGTCTTATCAGATGGCAGACGAGATACGGCCAAGGTGACTTGGGATGAACTCGAACCTCAAGTCTATGCTCAGGTAGGAGAATGTGTTCTCACAGGACAGGTAGCGGGCTGTGAGTTGCCGGCAACAGTCACCATTCATGTGACAGATGCCAGTGTAGATGGAGAAGTTATTTCCAATCAGTGGACAGGGTCCAACCTGCCTCTGGTCTTTGCTTCCCACTCAGAGCCAAATCACCCAGCCTCTTACCTCAATGACAAGGTCATTGCTCGGAAAAAATCGACAGCCAATACTTGGATTACCAAGTCAGAGCAAGCCAGCGTGGGCATTCTTTTTGGAGATGCAGGGATTTTAAAACCGCGATTTGTGGATAACCTGACCTTGTATTATGTTGAAAATCAAGACTACGTGGCGGTGGATCCTACCTATATCGACTATTATGTAGGGAATGAGCCTACTTTACCTCGGACTCCCAACCATTTGGATAAGGTTTCCCTGCTCAAGCAAGAGCCGAATTGGCGACCTGTATCAGCTATCCGAAAAGTTTCAAGCGACAAGGATGAAGAGCTTCGTTTTGAATTTGACAAGGTGGAAACTTATGCCCTTCGTCTTCGATTTGAAGGCTTGGCAAGCCCTCTAGCGTTAACAGAATTGCAAGTACATGCCAAAAAAGTGAAGAAAAGTGTAGATAGGAAATAGTATGGTAAGAGAAATAAAACCGCATGGGCCCTTGCCTAGCCAGGCCCAGCTAGCTTATTTAGAGGATGAACTAGCAGCATTTATCCATTTTGGGCCCAATACCTTTTATGATCAGGAATGGGGGACAGGTCAGGAGGATCCTGAACGCTTTAATCCGACAAGGTTAGATGCGCGTGAGTGGGTTCGCGTGCTCAAGGAAACGGGCTTTAAGAAGTTGATTTTGGTGGTCAAGCACCACGATGGTTTTGTCCTTTATCCGACAGCTCATACAGATTATTCGGTCAAGGTCAGTCCTTGGAGGAATGGAGAGGGAGACTTGCTCCTTGAAGTATCCCAAGCTGCCACAGAGTTTGATATGGATATGGGGGTCTACCTATCGCCTTGGGATGCTCACAGTCCTCTCTATCATGTGGAGCGAGAAGTGGACTATAATGCCTATTATCTGGCTCAACTGAAGGAAATCTTATCAAATCCTGCCTATGGCAATGGAGGGAAATTTGCTGAGGTCTGGATGGATGGTGCCAGAGGAGAGGGCGCTCAAAAGGTCAATTATGAATTTGAAAATGGTTTGAAACCATTCATGAACTGCAGGGCGATTGCTTAATTTTTTCAACAGAAGGTACTAGTATCCGCTGGATTGGCAATGAACGAGGGTATGCAGGTGACCCCCTATGGCAAAAGGTGAAACCAGACCAGCTAGG
>CAKMPG010000151.1:0-4450 GCA_927911355.1 Streptococcus mitis
GTATCGTTCCCTACGCTGGCATTACCCAGATCAGGTGCGGTCGAAGTTTAACACTTCCTCTCAGACTGTACACAGACTCCCATATATTATATGGACATATGATAGCGCAAAACAAAAAATGAAATCAGGAACAGTAGCTACAGAAAAGAGTAGGAAAATTTCCTACTCCAATTTTCTATACTCGTTCTCCATCACTATTTACTCTGTAGCCATCCACCGTCGTATTGACGGCTAAGGCGCCCGAAGAGTAAGAGTAATACCACTTACCAGAAACTTGATACCAGCCTGTTTTCATTGCCCCTGAACTATCCAGATAATACCACGAGCCATTCTCCTTTAACCAGCCTGTCTGCATTTCACCAGATGATTTCAAATAATACCAGCTAGAACCATCCTTCAACCAGCCTGTTGATTTAGAGCCATTTGATTTGAAATGATACCAACTACCATTTATTTTCTTCCAACCAACAGTTGAACTGTTATTGGATCCATAGTTAGAGCTATTTCCTGATTGATTCTGATAATTCTGTGAAGAAGTCAATCCCTCTAGCTGGATATAGCGACGACTTCCATTATAAGCCGTATAACTCAACCACTTGTATCCGTCTTTTTCGAGAATTTGATCATAATGAACATTCTCCCCAGGATAATAGTAATCAATCGCAGTTGCGCTAGCTAGAGGCTGATTTTTGATAGCAGCCTTAGACTTGAAAAAATGTGTTCCTCCTGTTGAAGCTGAGGATTGACTATTCCCAACACTGCCACCAGCCAAATCTTTAAAATGAATAAAGCCAGTCATGGTATTGGCCTTCACAACGCGCTTGTTGTAAGATTCTCTTATTCCATAATTGTATTCCTCAATCTCAATCTCATCTCCTATTACATTTGACACCCAGGCAACATGACCATAAATTCCTGCAGTAGACCAAGCAATGGAGCCAATAGCCGGTGTATTGTCTACACGATATCCTTCACGACGAGCACGATAGCCCCATTCATTCGCATTTCCATAGGCAGCTGGAATCTCAAAACCATTGACATTACTCAAACGAAATGCTGCAAAAGAAGTACACTGACGAGAATACATCCGCCACTTGTCAATCTCCTGACTCCCATTTTTATAATGAGCAGGATAATCATCCCCACGCGCAATCGACCCATTCCCTCCAGAATAGGCATAGACACTATCACCCGCTGCTAGCATCAATCCTACTACTAAAAAAGGAACAACCTTTTTAACTGATTTTCTAAAAGAAAACCCTGTCTCTGTTACTGTAAATGGTGAAATTTTCATTCTTCCTCCTTGAAAATAATATAGTACTCAATGAAAATTAAAGATCAAACTAGGAAGCTAGGCGCAGGCTATACTTGAGTATGGCAAGGCGAAGCTGACGTGGTTTGAATTTGATTTTCGAAGAGTATAAGCACAAGAAAACTCAGACCGATCGGTCTGAGTTTTTTATGATCTTAAATTTTTCTAAATAACGCTGGGCTGTCTCGAGATTAAAGGTTTTGTCTGCGATGAGGCGCTCGACTAGGGGAGCAACTTCAGACTCACTAGCACCTGCTAGGAGAGCTAAGGATTTGGCCTGTAATTTCATGTGACCTTGCTGGATGCCTGTGCTGACTAAAGCTTTCAGGGCTGCAAAGTTTTGGGCAAGTCCGATAGACACGATAAGCTGGGCTAATTCTTTGGCAGAAGGATTTCCCAGTAGATCATGACTGAGGGCTACGCGAGGGTTGAGACCGATAGAGCCACCCTTGGTCGCCACAGGCATGGGTAGGGTCATCTCACCGACCAATTCTTCTCTTTCAAGGTCCGGCGTCCATTGACTAAGACCTTGGTAATGTCCATCTCGACTGGCAAAGGCATGGGCCCCAGCTTCGATGGCACGCCAGTCATTACCAGTGGCAATTAAAATGGCATCAATACCATTAAAAATCCCTTTATTATGAGTAGTAGCTCGATACGGATCAGCCTGCGCAAACTGGCTAGCCAAAGCTATTTTCTCCGCAATCTCTCGCCCTTGATCCTTTTGACGGCTCAAATAGCGAAAGGCGATGCGACAGCTTGCTGTCACCAGAGAATCGGTCGCGTAATTAGACAGAATTCCCATGAGACTCTGTCCTTGGCTGAGTTCTTCTAAGACTGGCTTCAAGGCCTCCAGCATGGTGTTGAGCATATTAGCACCCATGGCTTCCTGGGTATCGACATGGAGATAAACAACGAGAAAGTCTGTTTCGCCTTTTATCTGCTCGACATGCAAATCACGCGCCCCACCTCCACGTTTAACGATAGAAGGATAGGCTTGATTGGCAAGTTCCAAGAGTTTAGCTTTCTTGCTGGCAATCTTCTCTTGCGCTAGATCTAGATCATCAACTTGATAAAGGGCTACCTGTCCAATCATCTGACGCTCATGCACTTGAGCAGTAAAGCCACCTGCTCGCTTGATGATTTTACTGGCATAGCTAGCCGCAGCAACCACGGACGGTTCTTCTGTCACATAGGGAACTGTGTATTCCTGACCGTTAACGAGAACCTCTGGGACCAGCGAATAAGGCAGAGAAAAAGTTCCCACTACATTCTCACTCAGCTGGTCTGCCACAGTCACACTCATCTGCTCATCCTGCTCCAGACTCGCTTGTCTCTCAGGACTAAGGAGCGCCTGAGCTTTTAACAGCTCGAGGCGCTCTTGGTATGATTTTTTAGAAAATCCATTCCAACTTATCTTCATTACTTTTCAACCTTGCTATAACGGCGTTGGTGGTCAACAATTTCAATCAAGGCAAAATCTTGATTGTCATAGCCAGCAAACTGGGCAGAATTTGTTTCATCTAAGTCTACTTCCTCAAAGAAGACTTTTTCATAGTCAGCAACAGACAGGGCAGTTCGTTGGTTGAGCTTGTTCAAACGGTCTTTATCCAGATAAGCTTCATATCCTTCAACCAATTCACCACTGAAGAACTCAGCTACAGCACCACTTCCGTAACTATAAAGAGCAATTTTATCCCCAGCCTTCAAGCTATCTGTATTTTCCAAGAGAGACAAAAGTCCAAGGAAAAGTGAACCTGTATAGATATTCCCCACCTTTTGACTGTAGAGAATAGACTGGTCAAAATGCTTTTGCAAGAGGTCTTTTTTCTCTTGAGACAGGCTCTTATCCATGATTTTTTTTCAAGCCTTTTAAGGCTAATTTAGGGTAAGGCAAATGGAAACAAACAGCTGCAAAATCATCCAAAGTAAGCTGGTAGCGTTTTTGATATTCGAGCCAAGTCGTTTTCAAACTATCTAGATATTGTTGGGTAGAATAAACACCATTTACATAAGGAGTTGTCGAGTAATTTGGACGCCAGAAATCCATGATGTCACGGGTCTGAGCTACATTGTCATTATTAAAGGCCATAATGCGTGGATTTTGTGTAATCAACATAGCTACACTTCCAGCACCCTGAGTTGGTTCTCCTGGAGTTTCAATACCATATTTGGCAATATCGCTTGCGATGACCAAGACCTTGGACTCTGGAGAATTTTCCACATGCAATTTGGCATAATGAAGGGCCGCTGTCGCTCCATAGCAGGCTTCTTTAATCTCGAAACTACGAGCAAAAGGCTGGATGCCCAGCAAACCATGCACAAAGACGGCCGCAGCTTTACTCTGGTCAATTCCTGACTCGGTAGCCACAATGACCATATCAATTTCTTCTCTTTCTTGCTCAGTTAAAATAGAATCACTTGCACTGGCCGCCAAGGTCACGATATCCTCAGTTAGGGGCGCAATACTCAATTCCTTGAGTAAGAGTCCTTTGCTTAATTTTTCAGGGTCAATTCCCCTCGCTTCTGCTAAGTCTTGTAATTTCAAGACATATTGACTGGTCGCAAAACCAATCTTATCAATACCGATTGTCATATTTACCTCTGTTTTATCATTCATTGTAAAAAAATCGTTCTATACTATTTTATCACAAATAGCAGTAAAAGAGAGAAAAAAGACTTGATTCACCAAATCAAGTCCCTTATTATTCTAACCATTATGCTGTTTTCTTAAGTAAGAATAAAGTCTAAGAATCACGGTTCCACTAGCCATTCCAATGGAAATCACCAAAGCCAGCATAACAACCAAGGTTGCACTAGCAATGGCATGACTGTAATCTCCCGTCACAAAAAAAGGCAGTTGTCCGATAAGAAAGGTATCCCGGAACCAGTGGTGCCAAGATGGCCAAGATAAAGACCACAGCAGGAGTCTTATAAAAGAATACTTAAAAATCTGGCTGACACAAAGAAACCAATAATAGCCGCAATAAAAGGTAGCCACAATAACATTGGTCGGTTCCTTGAGCAAGAGATAGATTAGCCAGACAGCCATGCCCAAAAATCCCTCCTGGTAACGAGCATAGAACGTTGAACATTGAGTACGATTAAAAAAGTGATAATGGCAAGAAGACTTGCCAC
>CAKMPG010000152.1:0-12597 GCA_927911355.1 Streptococcus mitis
CAGAAAGGGCGCCATGCTGTCGTTGAAAAGGTTATGGGGGCTCAGACCTATATTCCCAATACGATTCAGATGGCAGAAGATACCAGTATTCAACTGATTACAGGGCCCAATATGAGCGGAAAGTCAACCTACATGCGTCAGTTAGCCATGACGGCGGTTATGGCCCAGCTGGGTTCTTATGTGCCAGCAGAAAGTGCCCATTTACCGATTTTTGATGCGATTTTTACCCGTATCGGAGCAGCAGATGACTTGGTTTCAGGTCAATCAACCTTCATGGTAGAGATGATGGAGGCTAACAATGCCATTTCGCATGCGACCAAGGACTCTCTCATTCTCTTTGATGAATTGGGACGGGGAACTGCAACTTATGACGGGATGGCTCTTGCTCAGTCCATCATCGAATATATCCATGAGCACATCGGAGCTAAGACCCTCTTTGCGACCCACTACCATGAGTTGACTAGTCTGGAGTCTAGTTTACAACACTTGGTCAATGTCCACGTGGCAACCTTGGAGCAGGATGGGCAGGTCACCTTCCTTCACAAGATTGAACCAGGACCAGCTGATAAATCCTACGGTATCCATGTTGCCAAGATTGCTGGCTTGCCAGCAGACCTTTTAGCAAGGGCGGATAAGATTTTGACTCAGCTAGAGAGTCAAGGAACAGAAAGTCCTGCTCCCATGAGACAAACAAGTGCCGTCACTGAACAGATTTCACTCTTTGATACGACTGAAGAACATCCTGTCCTAGCAGAATTGTCTAAACTAGATGTTTATAACATGACACCTATGCAGGCTATGAATGTCTTGGTCGAGTTAAAACAAAAATTATAAAGTCAAGACTTGCCAGTCATTATAGCTATATCAAGGAGACTTCTTTGACAAGTTCCCACTTTTTTGCTAGAATAACATCACACAAACAGAATGAGAAGGAGCTGACACATTGTCGCTCCCTTTTGTCTATTTTTTAAGGAGAAAGTATGCTGATTCAGAAAATAAAAACCTATAAGTGGCAGGCCTTGGCTTCGCTCCTGATGACAGGCTTGATGGTTGCTAGTTCACTTCTGCAGCCGCGTTATCTGCAGGAAGTGTTAGATGCCCTCCTTGCTGGGAACTATGAAGCTATTTATAGTATCGGGGCTTGGTTGATTGGTGTGGCCCTGCTCGGTTTGGTTGCTGGTGGGCTCAATGTTGTCCTCGCAGCCTATATTGCCCAAGGAGTTTCATCTGACCTTCGGGAGGATGCCTTCCGTAAAATCCAAACCTTTTCTTATGCCAATATTGAACAATTTAATGCGGGAAATCTAGTCGTTCGCATGACAAATGATATCAACCAGATTCAGAACGTCGTCATGATGACCTTCCAAATTCTTTTCAGACTTCCCCTTTTGTTCATCGGTTCGTTTATCCTCGCGGTTCAAACCCTTCCCTCCCTATGTGGGTGATTGTTCTCATGGTTATCTTGATTTTTGCCTTGACTGCTGTCATGATGGGAATGATGGGCCCTCGTTTTGCTAAGTTTCAAACTCTTCTTGAGCGCATCAATGCTATCGCCAAGGAAAATCTACGCGGTGTTCGTGTGGTCAAGTCCTTTGTCCAAGAAAAAGAGCAGTTTGCGAAGTTTACAGAGGTCTCAGACGAGCTTCTTGGTCAAAACCTTTACATTGGTTATGCCTTTTCAGTAGTGGAACCCTTTATGATGTTAGTTGGCTATGGGGCGGTATTCCTCTCTATTTGGCTGGTCGCGGGAATGGTTCAGTCGGATCCGTCTGTTGTTGGTTCCATTGCTTCCTTTGTTAATTACCTGAGCCAGATCATCTTTACCATTGTTATGGTTGGATTTTTAGGAAATTCTGTCAGTCGCGCCATGATTTCTATGCGTCGTATTCGAGAAATTCTTGACGCAGAACCAGCTATGACCTTCAAGGATGTCCCAGATGAAGAGTTGGTTGGAAGCCTTAGCTTTGAAAATGTAACCTTTACCTATCCAATGGACAAGGAACCGATGCTGAAAGATGTGACCTTTACTATTGAACCTGGTCAAATGGTTGGTGTCGTTGGAGCGACTGGTGCAGGAAAATCAACCTTGGCTCAATTGATTCCACGTCTCTTTGACCCGCAGGAAGGGGCTATCAAAATCGGAGGCAAGGATATTCGAGAAGTGAGTGAAGGAACCTTGCGTAAAACTGTTTCTATCGTTCTCCAACGAGCCATTCTCTTTAGTGGAACGATTGCAGATAATCTAAGACAGGGTAAGGGAGATGCCACTCTATTTGAAATGGAGCGCGCAGCTAATATTGCCCAAGCCAGTGAATTCATTCATCGTATGGAGAAAACCTTTGAAAGTCCAGTTGAGGAACGGGGGACCAATTTCTCTGGTGGGCAAAAACAAAGGATGTCGATTGCGCGTGGGATTGTCAGCAATCCACGTATTCTGATTTTTGACGATTCGACATCAGCTTTGGATGCCAAGTCAGAGCGCCTGGTTCAGGAAGCTTTGAACAAGGACTTGAAGGGGACGACAACCATTATCATCGCGCAAAAGATTAGTTCGGTTGTCCATGCTGATAAAATCTTGGTTCTGGATCAAGGACGATTGATTGGTCAAGGAACACATGCAGATTTGGTTGCCAATAACGCCGTTTACCGTGAAATCTATGAAACACAGAAAGGAAAGGAGGAGTAAGATGAAGACAGTTCAATTTTTTTGGAATTATTTTAAAGTTTATAAGCTATCATTTGTAGTTGTCATTTTGATGATTGTTCTAGCGACTCTTGCCCAAGCCCTCTTTCCAGTATTTGCAGGTCAAACAGTCACAGAACTGGCTAATTTGGTTATAGCTTATCAAAATGGAAATCCTGATATGGTTTGGCAAAGTCTATTAGGACTCCTAATCAATCTTGCCTATGTTTTGATTGTGCTCGTGGTGTCGAGTCTTATCTATATGGTTTTGATGAGCCGTATTATTGCCGAATCGACAAATGAGATGCGTAAGGGACTTTTTGGCAAGCTTTCTCGCTTGACTGTTTCCTTCTTTGACCGCCATCAAGATGGAGATATCCTGTCACGTTTCACCAGTGACTTGGATAACATCCTACAGGCGTTCAACGAAAGTCTGGTGTCTGTTATGACCAATATTGCCCTTTATATTGGTTTGTTGATTGTCATGTTCGCAAAAAATGTGACCTTGGCTTTGATTACGATTGCTAGCACTCCGATAGCTGTCATCATGTTGATTGTCATTTTGAAATTGGCAAGAAAATACACCAACCTCCAACAAAAGGAAGTTGGGAAGCTCAACGCCTACATGGATGAGAGTATTTCAGGTCAAAAAGCCGTTATCGTTCAGGGCATTCAAGAAGATGTGATTGCAGGTTTTGTTGAGCAAAATGAACGTGTTCGAAAAGCAACCTTTAAGGGCAGAATGTTTTCAGGAATTCTCTTTCCTGTCATGAACGGAATGAGCTTGGTCAATACAGCTATTGTTATTTTTGTCGGTTCAGCTGTCTTACTGAATGATCAGAATATCGAGACAGCGACAGCTCTGGGTTTGATTGTCATGTTTACCCAATTTTCTCAGCAATATTACCAACCCATTATCCAATTAGCGGCGAGTTGGGGAAGTTTGCAACTGGCCTTTACAGGTGCAGAACGTATCCAAGAAATGTTTGATGCAGAAGAAGAGATTCGTCCTCAAGATGCTCCAGTTTTCACAGAATTGCGAGAGGGTGTAGAGATTCGAAAGGTAGACTTCTCCTACCTGCCAGGGAAACCGATTCTAAAAGATGTCAGCATTTCAGCTCCAAAAGGGAAAATGATTGCGGTTGTTGGTCCGACAGGTTCGGGGAAAACAACCATCATGAACTTAATCAATCGTTTTTATGATGTGGATGCAGGTAGTATCAGCTTTGATGGAACAGATATTCGCGAGTTTGATTTAGACAGTTTGCGAAGTAAGGTGGGAATTGTCTTGCAGGATTCAGTTTTATTTAGCGGAACCATCCGAGACAATATTCGCTTTGGTGTCCCTGATGCTAGTCAAGAGATGGTAGAAGCAGCTGCTAAGGCTACACACATCCATGACTACATCGAAAGCCTGCCAGATAAGTATGATACTTTGATTAATGATGACCAGAGCGTCTTCTCAACAGGTCAGAATCAGTTGATTTCTATTGCTCGTACCTTGATGACAGATCCACAGGTCTTAATTTTGGATGAGGCAACATCAAACGTGGATACTGTAACAGAAAGCAAGATTCAAAATGCCATGGAAGCTATCGTGGCAGGAAGGACGAGTTTTGTGATTGCTCACCGCTTGAAAACCATTCTCAATGCCGATCAGATCATTGTCCTTAAGGATGGTGAGGTTATCGAACAAGGAAATCACCATGAATTACTCAAGCTTGGAGGTTTTTACTCCGAACTTTATCACAATCAATTTGTCTTTGAATAATACTCTTCGAAAATCTCTTCAAACCACGTCAGCGTCCTAGTTTGCTCTTTGATTTTCATTGAGTATAAGCAAAAAAGTTGTCCTAATTTTGGGCAACTTTTTCTGATAAAAAATTTTTATCACGGACTTAAAAAATACATATTAGACAGGAGTGGGCAAGGATGATAAGATAAGATTATCAATGGAGAACGAAAGGAAGTCAGTAATGGTAAGAACAGTTGTTGGAGTAGCGGCAAACCTATGTCCTGTAGACGCAGAAGGAAAAAACATCCACTCATCTGTATCCTGTAAATTTGCTGAAAGTATTCGTCAGGTTGGCGGACTTCCTTTGGTCATTCCGGTTGGTGATGAGACACTTGTCCATGACTATGTAGAAATGATTGATAAGCTCATCTTGACTGGGGGACAAAATGTTCATCCTCAGTTTTATGGTGAGGAAAAACAATTGATAGCGACGACTATAACCTAGCTCGCGACGAGTTTGAGCTAGCTCTTCTACAAGAAGCCTTGCGTCAGAACAAACCAATCTTAGCCATTTGCCGTGGCGTTCAGCTTGTCAACGTTGCTTTTGGTGGGACACTCAATCAGGATATTGAAGGTCATTGGCAAGGTCTACCTTTTGGGACTTCACATTCTATTGAGACAGTGGATGGCAGTGTAGTGTCTAAATTATTTGGTAAAGAAAGTCAGGTTAACTCAGTACATCGTCAGAGTATTAAAGACTTGGCACCCAATTTCCGCGTGACGGCTGTGGATCCACGTGATCAAACTGTTGAAGCAATCGAATCTATTGATGAGCACCGTATTATTGGTCTCCAGTGGCATCCAGAATTTTTGGTCAATGAAGAAGATGGCAACTTAGAATTATTTGAGTATTTATTGAATGAATTATAACGACTGGAAACCTAGTCGTTTTTTTGTCTTATTTCGTTCAAATTTTAATATTGTAACATTTTTTTACGCAAATGTTTTAAATTATGATAAAAATTTGGAAAAATTCAGTATAAAAAACTTGAAAAAATCTAAGGTAAGGGTTATGATAGAAGAGAAGAAATTTTGGAGGAATATTATGTCACATATTAAATTTGACTACTCAAAGGTGTTAGATAAATTTGTAGCACCACATGAACTAGATTATATGCAGCCTCAAGTGACTGCTGCAGATTCTGCTCTGCGAAATGGTACAGGTCCTGGGGCAGAAATGACTGGTTGGTTGAACTTGCCTGAAGAATATGACAAAGATGAATTTGCTCGTATTCAAAAGGCTGCTGCTAAAATCCAATCTGATAGTGAGGTATTGATCGTAATCGGTATTGGTGGTTCCTATTTAGGAGCTCGTGCAGCTATTGATTTCTTGAATAATTCATTTGTAAACTTGCAAAGAAAGGAAGAACGCAAGGCACCTCAAATCCTCTATGCTGGAAATTCTATTTCTTCAAGCTATTTGGCTGATTTGGTAGACTATGTATCAGACAAAGATTTCTCTGTCAACGTTATTTCTAAGTCAGGAACGACTACAGAGCCTGCTATTGCTTTCCGTGTCTTCAAAGAACTCTTGGTTAAGAAGTATGGTCAGGAAGAAGCAAATAAACGGATTTATGCAACTACAGACCGCGCTAAAGGTGCAGTTAAGGTTGAAGCAGATGCTAATGGCTGGGATACTTTTGTAGTGCCTGATAGTGTAGGTGGTCGTTTTACAGTATTGACAGCAGTGGGACTCTTGCCAATCGCAGCTGCAGGGGCTGATATCAGCAAGTTAATGGAAGGAGCAAATGCTGCTCGCAAGGCTTATGCTTCTGATAAGTTGGCTGAAAATGAAGCATATCAATATGCAGTTGTACGCAATATCTTGTACCGTAAAGGTTATCTGACAGAAGTTCTAGCTAACTATGAACCATCTCTGCAATACTTCTCTGAGTGGTGGAAGCAACTGGCTGGTGAGTCAGAAGGGAAAGACCAAAAAGGGATTTACCCAACTTCAGCCAACTTCTCAACAGACTTGCACTCTCTGGGACAATTTATCCAGGAAGGTACCCGTATCCTCTTTGAAACAGTTGTACGTGTAGATAAACCTCGCAAAAATGTGCTGATTCCTGAATTGGCAGAAGACTTGGACGGTCTTGGCTACTTGCAAGGAAAAGATGTTGACTTTGTCAATAAAAAAGCTACAGATGGAGTGCTGTTAGCACACACTGATGGTGGAGTTCCAAATATGTTTGTGACACTGCCTGAGCAAGATGAGTTCACTTTGGGCTACACTATTTACTTCTTTGAGTTGGCTATTGCTCTTTCTGGCTACCTGAATGGTATCAATCCATTTGACCAGCCTGGAGTTGAGGCTTATAAGAAAAACATGTTTGCCCTTCTTGGAAAACCAGGCTTTGAAGAGCTGGGTGCTGAGTTGAATGCACGCCTTTGATTCTTATATGCCTTGAGTTCATTTAGAGTATAAAAAGAGATCCACAAGTTCATTTCTTGTGGATTTTTTACTACAAGCCTCATAATTAGTTTATTATTTTTTTGAACAGTATAAAAAAGAGTGTCTTAATTCTTTTATGAAAGCGCTGTATAATTGCCTTGTAAATAAAATTTGAGAGGTATCAAAATGAATGATTGGTTAAACATAAAAGGCAAAACAGTTCTTGTGACTGGCGCGTCATCTGGGATCGGTAAGGCAATCGTTGAAGAATTGCTGGAATTAGGTGTCAATGTAGCGAATTTCGATCTTAGCGACAACGATTTGCGTCATCCAAATCTATTATTTGTGAAAGTTGATGTAACTTCTCGCTCTGAAGTAGAAGAGGGTGTTGCC
Source organism: Streptococcus mitis (assembly GCA_927911355.1). Taxonomy (GTDB): domain Bacteria; phylum Bacillota; class Bacilli; order Lactobacillales; family Streptococcaceae; genus Streptococcus; species Streptococcus mitis_DD. Next base: position 7,267 of record CAKMPG010000152.1, read on the forward strand.
AAAATAGTTGAAAGATTTGGCAATATTGATGCAGTGGTCAATAATGCAGGGATTAATATCCCTAGATTATTAATCGATGCAGAAAATCCTAAAGGTCCTTACGAATTGGACGATGAGACGTTCGAAAAAGTAACGATGATTAATCAAAAAGGTTTGTATCTGGTTAGTCAGGCAGTGGGACGTATTTTAGTGAAAAATGGAAAAGGTGTAATTGTGAACATGGCTTCAGAAGCAGGCTTGGAAGGTTCTGAAGGACAAAGTGCCTATGCTGCCACAAAAGCAGCAGTCTATAGTTACACTCGTTCATGGGCAAAAGAGCTGGGTAAGCATGGTGTACGTGTGGTTGGAATTGCTCCAGGAATTATGGAAGCTACGGGACTTCGAACTCTTTCTTATGAGGAAGCTCTTGCTTATACCCGTGGAAAGACGGTAGAAGATATTCGAGCTGGTTATGCTTCAACTTCAACAACTCCTTTGGGACGAAGTGGTAAACTACGGGAAGTAGCTGACCTTGTAGCATTCTATATTTCAGACCGTTCTAGCTATATAACTGGAGTCACTACAAATATTGCCGGAGGGAAAACTCGCGGTTAAAAAAATGAAGGTGAGGAAGAGAGTTGACCATAGTAAATCGATGGTATAACATTTTAGAAAAAATGGTCTCACAGCCAACTTATTCCTTAGTAGATATGCGCTCAGAGCTGGATATTAGTATGCAAACCTTGCAAAAGAGTATCCAACAATTAAATGATGTTTTGGCTCCGAGTATCCAGATTATCTCACAAGATGATAAGTTAATGTTAGAGGTGTATGACTATACTGAGTTGGAAGGGATTTTATCTGGTAGTTTAAAACGGGAGAGTGACTTCAATTCTTCCAGTAAAAGAATTGCCTATTTACTAAAACGTTTAATTAAGTCAACCTCCCCTCTTCTTATTGACGACTTGGCTGAGGAAGCAGGTGTTAGTAGAAGTACCCTTAATAAGGATTTAAAACAAGTAAAATCTTTGGCAGAGAGTTACTCTATCACTATTTCAGGAAAGCCCAACCGTGGGCTGGAGGTCTTGGGGTCCGAGCTGAATTTGCGCTTGCTCTATATTCACCAAGTGGCCCCTTACTTTGAAGGAAAGACACTCACCGAGGCAACATCTTCTTTTCTGGAGACGCTACTCCAGGAGTATAAAATCCCGAAAGAAACAAAGGAACTCCTTCGAAAGACAATTTCAATTATGGTGGAGCGTATTCATGCATCTAGGGTGTTGAGTTGCCCTATTCCTTACTATAGGAATGATTTAACAGAGACACCTTTGGTTGAAAAATTAATCTATCATATTGAGATGACTTATAAGATTTCCCTCAGTCAGTTTGAAATAGACTTTTTGTGTTTTCCGTTTAATATCCGTTTTATTGACACTTTAAGCAAGCCGTCTTATCAATCTGAACAGCTTGCAAACATTTTTCAAGGGATTGTCAAGAAAGTCAAAGAAACAATGTTGGTTAACTTTGATGATGAAGAATTATTTGAAGAAATCAAGTCTCATCTAGGCCCCTTAATCAATCGACTGATTTTCCATGTGCAAGCTAATGATATATTCCATGGCGAGGTTCAAACTCAATATCCTTTTGCTTTTGAAATGGCGAAAATTGCTGGAGAAGAACTATCTGCAATTTTTGGTTCTGAATTGGAATTATCTGAAATCGGATATCTGGCTTTGTATTTTGAAATGATTTTAAGAAAGCAAAACTCTGTTGTAAATGGTTCTCGCAAGCAGATAGCTGTAGTTTGCACAACAGGAAGAGGAACTGCTGCGATGATTATTCAGCAACTCAGACGAATCCTTGGAAATGATGTAGACATTACTCAGTATTCTGAAGAAGATTTTAATCTGGATTTGAATCAGGACTATTTCGCGATTTTACGACAGTTCCTCTAAAATATAAAGATTCTAAATCTCCAGTCATTCAAGTTAATCATCTTTTTGATGATCAATGGCTGCAGGAAGAATGGCAGAGGGTCAATGCTTTTCATCAAAAAAATCTAGAAACAGTCAGCTTACGTTTTCTTCGGTTGAGTCCCCAAAAAACCTATCAGCAATACTTGCTAAATATGGTTGCAGAGTTAGAGAAACTTCAGATGATTGATGAAGGTTTTAGAAATCGGATAATTGATAGGGAGAAAAAACAATCAACCATTTTTGGTGGAGGAATTGCCTTCCCCCATACAATTAACCAGGGTTATGCAAAGACTATTTTAATGTTTGGAAAGCTAGAAGAGCCTTATCAAAAAGGAGATGATTGGATTGAATTTATCTTTCTAGTCGCCATTCCCTCAGAAATTGAAAGCAAAATGGAGAGTGAATTGCTGGAATTGTATGACGACATTTTTCGAATTGCAGGAGAGCCTTCTCTAAAAGAAGCATTGAGGGCTGTAGAAACAGAGACAGAGTTTCTATCATTTTCTAAGAGCAAAGGAGTATTTTAATGAATTCGCTAATAATTTTCGCTGTATTTGTCATGGCAGCTTATATATTTCAAATGTTCCTCGGCTGGCAGCAACTCAAAGACTTCAATAAGACCTATACGATGCTCCGAAGACTGGGGCGCGTAGCGATTGGCAGGAAGTCCGGAAGAATCAAATCCGGTACGATTGTCATGTTCGCGGTTGATGAAAACGGTCGGGTTCTTAAAGCTAGCAAAATGCAAGGAGTCACAATCTTAGCACGTTTTCAAAATATGGACGATTATGTTGGAGAAGACATCCATTATTTTGACAAGTATAATCCTCTTGTGAGAAAAGAAAATAAGTTGATGCAATCAGCCATAGAAGATGCTAGAAAAGTCTATCTTTGGCATGAGGCAGGTATTGAGAAAGAGACAAGTTCATCTGATTCTTTTCTGGGATTCGGCTTTTATGCGAATTACTTACAATTATCTATTAAACAGTTATTTAAAAAAAATAAGAAAGGGAGTTCCTTATGAATCACATTACAAATTTTGCAGAGAGTTTTATGAAACTCTTCCAATTAGGTGGAGAAACCTTTATTAGCTGGATGACAAATATTGTACCACTTGTCTTAATGCTATTGATTGCAATGAATACCCTTATCGCTTTCTTGGGAGAAGAGAAGGTCAATTCCCTGGCTAAGATTTCTGCTAAAAATCCTGTTAGCCGGTATATGATTTTACCTTTCATTTCAGCCTTTATGCTGGGGAATCCGATGGCAATCAGTATGGGACGTTTCTTACCAGAATATTATAAACCTAGTTTTGTAGCAGCTCAGATGCAGTTCTGCCATACTTCAAATGGTGTATTTCCGCATATCAATCCTGGGGAATTGTTTGTATGGATGGGAATTGCAACAGGAATTCAAACTTTAGGTTTAAGTCAAATGGACTTAGCCATTCGTTACATGCTTGTTGGGCTTGTCATGAACTTTGTAGGCGGTTGGGTGACCGATTTTACAACTGCTTATGTAGCAAAACAGCAAGGTGTTACCTTGAGTAAAACATTTGATTTATAGAAAGAGTGAAATTATGTCATATAAGAGTATAAAAGTTGTTAAAGGAAATGGCGGTTTCGGAGGACCTTTGGTCATTACACCTAGTGAAGCTAAGCATAAATTCATCTATATCACTGGCGGAGGAGAAAAGCCAGATATTGTGGATAAAATTGCTGATTTGACCGGTATGGAAGCTGTTAATGGGTTTAAAACTTCTATCCCAGATGAGGAAATTGCTTTAGCAATCGTGGATTGTGGCGGTACTCTTCGCTGTGGTATTTATCCTAAAAAGGGGATCCCTACAATAAATATTGTCGCTACAGGGAAAAGTGGGCCTCTAGCTCAATATATAACCGAGGAAATCTATGTGTCAGCAGTTGGCCTTAATCAAATTTCTGCTGCTAATGAAGACGAAAAAGCGACAACTGTGGTAACAGAAAAGCCAACTTACGATACTAGTAAAAAAATTACAGAGCAAAAAGCTGAAACAAGTATTGTAGCAAGAATTGGGATGGGCGCTGGGAAGGTCGTTGCGACTTTCAACCAGGCTGCTCGTGAAGCCATCCAAACAATGCTCAACACGATCATTCCTTTCATGGCCTTTGTTTCCTTGCTGATTGGGGTTATTCAAGGTTCAGGTGTTGGAAATTGGCTGGCAAAATTAATGGTTCCCCTAGCTGGGAACATCTGGGGACTCATTTTGATTGGCTTTATCTGTTCCTTGCCATTCCTATCTCCTTTGTTAGGCCCCGGAGCTGTTATCAGTCAGATTATTGGAACCTTAATTGGAGTTGAAATCGGCAAAGGGAATATTCCGCCCCAAATGGCTCTGCCAGCTATATTTGCTATCAACACTCAAAACGGTTGTGATTTCATTCCTGTAGCACTCGGTCTATCTGAAGCCAAGGCTGAAACAGTTGAGGTTGGTGTCCCTTCTGTGCTTTATTCACGCTTTCTCAATGGTGTTCCGCGGGTGCTAGTAGCTTGGATAGCTAGTATTGGCCTTTATCAGTAAACCTTTGATAGATGCACGTAAACATAGCAACTATTATGTTAAACTTATCTATAAGCATAAGTTTATGACAGATTTGAGAAAGGATGAATAGGAATTAGATGAAGAAAATTTTTGAAGCTAAAGTAATTCAAGTGGGGCCTGAAGCTCAGAATATGATTCAAGATGCCAATATGCTCATTTTGTTTGGAGAAGAAGCTCCGGAAGACTTAGCAGAGTATTGTTTTAAAATCGATAACAAAAATCTTCTAGGTGCAATACTAGAAGGTGGAAAGCTGGTGGTAGATAGTCAGGAATATTCGATTACTGCCGTAGGAAATGTAGTAGAAAAAAATTTAACTGGACTGGGCCATATCACGATTTCTTTTGATGGTTCAAAAGAGGGCAGCCTGCCGGGCACTCTCCATGTTGCAGCAGACCAAGCAGTAGTAATTGAAAAGGACTCTACCATTCAGATTTTCGAAACTGCTTGACCATAACAAAATTTAAAATCAAGCAATTTAGAAAAATAAAAGTCTAAAAAATTGATTCAGAGCTTGGACAAAAAGTCCAGGCTTCTGGGTCTAAATTAGAAAAAATAGATGACGCAGTGGTTGATTGGCAAGTCAATCAAACTAGCCAGTCAGTGCAAGGGAATTTCCAGCAAATGCATCCACAAGGGGTGCTTGAACAGAAGGGAAAGACCAAAAAGGTATCTACCCAACTTCAGCCAACTTCTCAACTGACTTGCACTCACTTGGTCAATTTATCCAAGAAGGAACTCGTATCATGTTTGAAACAGTTGTCCGTGTTGACAAACCTCGTAAAAACGTGATTATC
>CAKMPG010000153.1:0-4753 GCA_927911355.1 Streptococcus mitis
CTATTTTTGAGGAAGTTATTCCCCAAATCCTTGAAGAGCAAGCCAAGGGTACGACTGCTCGTTCCCTCTATGGCGCACCGACCCACTGGGCGCACAGCTTCACTGTCAAGGAACAATATGAAAAAGAGCATCCAAAGGAAATGATGATCCAAAACTCATGATTATGGACTCGGCTCTTTTCATCACTAGCCTCTTTGCCCTCGTCAGCGCCCTCACAACCTTCTTCTCAGCAGATCAAGCTATCGGTTACGGTTTGATTACCCTCCTATTAGTTGGACTGGTTGGTGGATTTGCCTTCTACTTGATGTACTACTTTGTTTACCAATACTATGGACCTGATATGGACCGAAGTCAACGTCCACCTTTCTGGAAATCTGTACTGGTTATCCTAGCTTCTATGTTCCTTTGGTTGCTTGTCTTCTTTGCAACAAGCTTCCTACCAGCTAGCCTTAACCCAGTACTTGCTCCATTGCCACTAGCTATTATTGGAGCAGCCCTCCTAGCCCTTCGCTTCTATCTCAAGAAACACTTGAACATCCGCAGCGCAAGTGCAGGACCAACACGTTACTAAGAAAAGGAAAGAGCTATGGCATATAGTCAATCTTTAGCTCAGCAGATTCGAAAAATTCTAGCGCTCAAACTTCCTCCCCAAATTTTCGAAGAAGAGCTAGAAGAAAAGAAGCTGTTTGGTGGCCTGGCCTTTATGATTCGTGGTAAAATGGTCCTTACTGTCAGTTCCAGAAAGGATGAACTGGTTATGGTCAGAATTGGCAAGGAAATGGAGAAGCAAGTTCTACCCCGAACAGGAGCTCATACTACATTGATGAGGGGGCGCCTTTATCATGGGTATATAGACTTAGATATAGAAGGCCAAAAAGAATTGCCTTACTGGATTGATTTGGCTCTCTCCTATAATCAAGAGTTGACCAAGTAACTCATATCTAGCGAGATTACTGATTAGAAAACGAAAAGCAACTGCACCAGCGGTTGCTTTTTCACTTGCTTGCCTACAAGCTTCCCTCTACCCTTTTCCCTATAGTTTTCTCCCATCTTTTATGATAAAATAGGCTCAATCAATTTCTAGGAGGAAGAAATATGGTTTCTACTATTGGTGTTGTTAGTTTATCTAGTGGCATTATCGGAGAGGACTTTGTCAAACACGAAGTGGACTTGGGTGTCCAACGTCTCAAGAACCTGGGACTCAATCCTACCTTTTTGCCTCATTCGCTAAAAGGATTAGACTTTATCAAGGACCATCCTGAAGCTCGTGCAGAGGATTTGATTCATGCCTTTTCTGATGATAGCATCGACATGATCCTATGCGCCATCGGTGGAGACGATACCTATCGCTTACTACCTTATCTTTTTGAAAATGACCAACTACAAAAGGTTATCAAACAAAAAATTTTTCTTGGCTTCTCGGATACAACCATGAACCATCTCATGTTGCATAAACTAGGAATCAAAACTTTTTATGGTCAATCCTTCCTAGCAGACATTTGTGAATTGGACAAGGAAGTGCTGACCTATAGCCTCCACTACTTTAAAGAATTGATTGAGACGGGAAGAATCTCAGAAATCCGCCCTAGTGACGTTTGGTATGATGAAAGGACTGACTTCAGTCCCAAGGCTCTGGGGACACCTCGTGTCAGTCATGCAAATACTGGTTTCGAGCTGTTGCGGGGAAATGCCCAGTTCGAGGGAAAAATCCTCGGTGGTTGCCTCGAATCCCTCTACGATATCTTTGACAACTCTCGATACGCAGATAGCACGGAGCTCTGCCAAAAATACAAACTTTTCCCTGACTTGTCAGACTGGGAAGGAAAAATCCTCTTGCTAGAAACAAGCGAAGAAAAGCCTGAGCTGGAAGACTTCAAAAATATGTTGCGGACTTTAAAAGACACTGGTATATTCGAGGTCATCAGTGGACTCTTGGTCGGAAAACCTATGGATGAAACTTTCTATGACGACTATAAAGAGGCACTATTGGATATTATTGACAGCAATATCCCGATTATCTATAATCTAAATGTCGGCCACGCAACTCCAAGAGCCATTATTCCCTTCGGAGTTCACGCCTATGTAGATGCAAAGGAGCAAATCATTCGCTTTGACTATAACAAAAAATAAATAGTTTCTCTATTTTTGTGCTTTTGTATTCGTTTTCGTTACAATTTGTATCTGAATTTATTGCATTTCGCTAATTTCTATGATATCCTTTTGAAGGAGGTGTATATGACAAAACAAAAAATTAATCGAATCGTAGGTTCTATTGGTGCCTTTATTGGAATTATAGTATTTATTGCCTACATACCTCAAATTATCGCTAATTTACAGGGAAATAAAGCTCAACCATTTCAACCTTTATCAGCTGCTATATCTTGCTTAATCTGGGTTATTTATGGATGGACAAAGGAACCTAAGAAGGATTGGATACTAATCATTCCAAATTCAGCTGGTGTTATTTTAGGTGGAATCACTTTTTTGACTTCACTCTAACAAATCTAATAGTATATATAAAAAGCTGGGAAAAATTTCTCAGCTTTTTTCTATATTCTCAGATATGCTAGTTACCTGTACATACTAACGACCGCTTTTCCACTCACAATCATTCTCATGGTCATCAACTAGCCCTGCAGCCTGTAGAAAAGACAAGACGGCGACTGGGCCTGTGAACTTGAAGCCTCGTTTTTTGAGATCTTTGGCTAACTTCTCAGACAGAGGTGTTTTAGCTGGGGCTTGGCGGTAATCGGGAACATCGTTAACGATCGTTTTCCCCTCAACAAAGGACCAAAGATAGGCATCAAAAGAGACATAGTCTTCCTGTAGTCGTAAAAATGCTTGGGCGTTAGCGCGTGTAGCAAAAATCTTGGCTCTATTTCGGATGATGGCTGGATTCTCCAGCAAGTTTTCCAATTCGGTATCAGTCATCTCTGCGACCGCTTGAATTTGATAGCCATGAAAGGCTTCTCGGAAAGCATGTCGTTTGTTGAGCACCGTTTCCCAAGACAGGCCTGCCTGATAGGTTTCCATACACAACAACTCAAACAATGCTTGGTCATCATGGAGGGGCTGACCCCATTCCTCATCATGATAGGCAATGTAGAGCGGATTGGTCATCTTGACCCACGAACAACGTTTTGTCATGCTCTGCTCCTATTTGACCAACATTTTGAGGGCAGACTTGATATAGTTCTCAGCTGTATCTGTCGTTCCTTCAAAGAATTTCTTGATTTTCTTGAGTTCGGTCGCCTTGTAGCCCAGAGCCAACATGGCTTCCATAGCTTCTTCCAATTCTTGGTTTTCAGCGCTGGCTTGCATTACCACCTTAGCAGGAAGCTCATCTCCTGCAACTACTACCTTGCCTTCCAAGTCCAGCACCATCTGCTGGGCTGTTTTCTTGCCAATTTTAGGGAATTTGGTCAAGTAGGTGATGTTCTTAGTTTCAATTGCTTGAACCAAGCCAGCATTGTCATCGGCAGCTATAATAGCAAGAGCTGATACAGGACCAATCCCAGAAACCGAAATCAGACTGAGAAAGAGTTTTTTCTCGTCTTCTGAGCGAAATCCATAAAGCAAATGGGCGTCCTCACGCACAACCTGATGCACATAAATTTGAGCCTCTTGATTGACCTGTCCCGAGTAAGCATAGGGATTGGCTACATGCAGGATATAACCAATACCGTTGGTTTCAAGAACAATGTATTTAGCAGTGATTTTGGTAATGATTCCTTTTAAATATTCGTACATGGTTTTCCTTTTAGTTTAATATTTCCCCAACTCACGGAGACTGGTGTGATTTTCCTGAATACGTCGGAACATCTTTTCCATATCCGACTTGGTAAAATGCACCAAAACAGGACGTCCGTGGGGACAGTTATAGGGATTGTCACATTGAGAAAGTTGATAGAGGAGCTGTCTAGCCGAATGGTCATCGATACGATGGTTGGCCTTGATAGACCGTTTGCAGGACATCATAATAGCCAACTCTGCTCGATATTTCTTGATAGAAACTTCCTTGGTCAAAAGGAGCATGTCACACATTTCATAGATGCCTGATTCAATCTCTTCTTCTGCCATCCAAATAGGATGTTCGCGTAGGATGAATTGATTTTCTCCGTACTCTGCTAGAAAGACGCCCACTTCCTCCAAAAGTGCCATTCTTTCCTTGAGACGCAGAGCATCATCCGCTGGAAATTCAAAGATGTAGGGCACTAGGAGTTGCTGCTGGCTCTGGTCAACATTGCCAATGCTTTCACGATACTCCTCGTACTTGACCCGTTCCTGAGCTGCGTGTTGGTCTATGATGTAGAGCCCATCTCTCCCCTGGGCAAAGAGATAGGTTCCATGCATTTGCCCGAAAAATTCCAACTCTGGGAAGCTTGATGATTCTTCTCGCTCCAGCTTATCATATGCCTTATCCAGACTGGTTAAATCTAACTCTGGGTGATCTAGCTGGTCGTAGTTAGCAGGCTTTCTCTCTGCAAAATGCAGTTTTGCTGGCTTGGTCAATTGATCCAAGGTTTCCTTGGCAAACAAGGTCAAGTCTTGCCTTTCCTCAGTTAATTCTACCTGATAATCAGCTACCTCAGCTTGACTAGGTCTTGACGGCTCAGTTTTCTCATAGTAGAGCGTATTTTCTTTGAGTGGGAGAATGGTCTGCTCCACCTTTTGACGATTGCGCACAGTCGATTTGGCAAGATTTTCCAAGGCATCAGGTATCAAAGTTTGCTCCTTGAGACTAGTTTGCAAT
>CAKMPG010000154.1:0-3338 GCA_927911355.1 Streptococcus mitis
TTCGCCGTAAACGGAAGTATTCTTCATACCAAGGAGAGGTTGGCAAGAAAGCAGATAATCTTATTCAACGTCAATTTGAAGCAACCAAACCAATGCAAAAGTGCTACACAGATGTGACAGAATTTGCCATTCCAGCAAGCAGCCAAAAGCTTTATTTATCACCAGTTTTAGATGGCTTTAACAGAGAAATTATCTCCTACAATCTTTCTACTTCGCCGAACTTAGTACAAATGAAAGCTATGCTAGAACAAGCCTTTACAGAGAACCATTACGAAAATACAATTCTCCATAGTGATCAAGGATGGCAATACCAACACGATTTTTATCATCATTTTTAAAGAATAAGGGAATCCAACCATCTATGTCACGTAAGGGAAATAGTACAGATAACGGTATGATGGAATCTTTCTTTGGCATTCTTAAGTCTGAAATGTTTTATGGTTATGAGAATACGTTTCAGTCACTTGAACACTTGGAACAAGCTATTGTAGACTATATTGATTACTACAACAAACAAACGAATTAAGGTAAAACTAAAAGGACTTAGCCCTGTACAATACAGAACTAAATCCTTTGCTTAATTAATTGTCTAACTTTTTGGGGTCAGTACAGTGTCTCAGTCTTTTATTTCTTACGTTTTGCAAAATCTACAAATAGAAATTCTCGTGGAACACCTTATATTTATATGGGGGAGGAAATCGGAATGATTGACCCAGACTATGATTCGATGGCTGATTATGTGGATGTCGAATCGATCAATGCTTATCAGATGCTCTTAGAGGAAGGGAAGAGTCAGGAAGAAGCCTTCCTGATTATTCAGGCTAAGTCGCGTGATAATTCACGAATTCCCATGCAGTGGGATTCTTCGGAAAATGCAGGATTTACAGTAGGCACACCTTGGCTCAAGGCAGGAAAATCCTACCCTCACATCAATGTAGAAAATGAAATCCAAGGCCCGATTTTCACCTTCTACCAAGACTTGATTCGACTTCGTAAAGAAATGCCTATCATATCAGAAGGAAGTTACAAACCAGTCTTTGAAGATAGCAAACAAGTCTATACTTTTGAACGCCAGTATGAGGATCAAAAGTTACTAGTACTCAATAATTTTTATGCCACAGAAGTGGAAATCGATTTACCCGCAGCCTACCAAAATAGACAGATTTTGCTTTCAAACTATGAAGATGCAGAAGTGTCTGAAAAAATTCTACTCAAACCTTACCAGACACTGGCTATCTATGTAAATTAAACTTAGTAAGGAGCCCTCTTTCGCATAAAAGCAGGGTTCTTTTTGCTGTCTATTCCATCTCTGAAAGCGTAAAACAAACTGGTCAGGGTGGCTATTTTGTGGTATAATGAAAGAGACTCAAAAAGAAACAGGAGAAAAATGATGGATTTACTTTTAGCAATTGTATTGATTGTGCTAGCTTTTCTAGGAGGAGCTCTTGGAGGAATGTACTTGGTTCGTAAGCAAATTGAAAAAGAATTCGCTGATAACCCACGTTTGAATGCTGAAGCAGTTCGTACTCTTTTGAGTGCAAATGGTCAAAAACCAAGCGAAGCCAAGGTACAACAAGTTTACCACCAAATCATCCGCCAACAAAAGGCAGCCCTTGCTAACAATAAAAAGAAAAAATAAATAAGGAAAAGTCTGGGATGAAAGTTCCAGACTTCTCACTATGTTGGCTAAGGGTTTAGGGATGAGACTTTTTCCTTGCATTCTATTGATATTTGATTATGATTAAGAGAGATAGTTGTTGATTAGGCTGTCATTATTCAGTTCATAAGGAACGGTAATCATAATGAACTATCAATCAGAAAAAAGACTAGAAAGAAGACTGTATGGATAATCGACCAATTGGTTTTTTGGATTCGGGTGTCGGGGGCTTGACCGTTGTGCGCGAGCTCATGCGCCAGCTTCCCCATGAAGAAATCGTCTATATTGGAGATTCGGCGCGGGCGCCCTATGGTCCCCGTCCTGCTGAGCAAATTCGTGAATATACTTGGCAGTTGGTCAACTTTCTCTTGACCAAGGATGTCAAAATGATTGTCATTGCTTGTAACACTGCGACTGCGGTCGTCTGGGAAGAAATTAAGGCTCAACTAGACATTCCCGTCCTAGGTGTGATTTTGCCAGGAGCTTCGGCAGCCATCAAGTCCAGCCAAGGTGGGAAAATCGGAGTCATTGGAACGCCCATGACGGTACAATCAGACATCTATCGTCAGAAAATTAACGATCTGGATCCGGATTTACAGGTGGAGAGTTTGGCTTGTCCCAAGTTTGCCCCTTTGGTTGAGTCTGGCGCCCTGTCAACCAGTGTCACCAAGAAAGTGGTCTATGAAACCCTGCGTCCCTTGGTTGGAAAGGTGGATAGCCTGATTTTGGGCTGTACCCACTATCCACTCCTCAGACCTATTATTCAAAATGTCATGGGGCCCAAGGTTCAGCTCATCGATAGTGGGGCAGAGTGCGTACGAGACATCTCAGTCTTACTCAATTATTTTGAAATCAATCGTGGTCGCGATGCTGGACCACTTAATCACCGTTTTTACACAACAGCCAGCAGCCAAAGTTTTGCACAAATTGGTGAAGAATGGCTTGAAAAAGAGATTCATGTGGAGCATGTAGAATTATGACAAATAAAATTTATGAATACAAGGATGACCAGGACTGGTATGTCGGCTCATATAGTATTTTTTGGTGGTGTCCGGACATTGACTGATGAAGACTTGGATTTTCCTCTATTGGAGTTTGCCCAAAGATTTCGAGATGAGGATCGAGGTTTTCCTGTTTCTGTTACTGTTTTACGCTATGGTTCTCTCTACCGTTTATTGTCTTTTGTGGTAGATATCCTCAACCAAGAAATGGGACGAAATGTGGAAGTCATCCAACGTCAAGGGGCTCTGCTCTTGGTTGAAAATGGGCAACTCCTGCATGTAGAATTGCCTAAAGAAGGGGTTGATGTAGAAGCATTCTTTGAGACAAACAAGGTCAGAGAAACCTTATTGATTGCGACTCGTAACGAGGGCAAGACCAAGGAATTCCGAGCTATCTTTGACAAGCTAGGCTACGATGTAGAAAATCTTAATGATTATCCAGACCTACCTGAAGTAGCAGAAACAGGAAAACCTCGATCCTCATCTCGAAATCTTTGGGCAAACTCCAATAGAGGAAAATCCAAGTCATCATCCGTCAACGTCCGGACGCCACCAAAAAATACCATAGGACCCGACATACCAGTCCTGTTCATCCTTGTATTCATAAATTTATTTGTCATAATTCTACATCGCTCCACATGAATCTCTTTTTCCAGCCATTCTTCGCCAATTTGTGCAAA
>CAKMPG010000155.1:0-6093 GCA_927911355.1 Streptococcus mitis
GTTTAAGCCACCAACACAAGGTTCTATTTCTGGGCTCTTGTTGGCTAAAGCGTTTGAAGAAGCAGGGATTCCGGCTAGTGTTTTCAATACCATTACGGGTCGTGGTTCAGAAATTGGGGGATTATATCATTGAACACAAAGAAGTCAACTTCATCAACTTTACAGGTTCAACTCCTATCGGAGAACGTATTGGTCGTTTAGCTGGTATGCGTCCAATCATGTTGGAGCTTGGTGGGAAAGATGCAGCCTTAGTACTAGAAGATGCAGATTTGGAACATGCTGCCAAGCAAATTGTTGCGGGTGCCTTTAGCTATTCAGGTCAACGTTGCACAGCCATTAAACGTGTTATTGTTATCGAAAGTGTAGCAGATACACTAGCTGCTTTGCTTCAAGCAGAGGTTACTAAATTAACAGTTGGCGATCCATTCGACAATGCTGATATCACACCAGTTATCGACAATGCTTCAGCAGACTTTATTTGGGGCTTGATTGATGATGCACAAGAAAAAGGTGCTCAGGCTCTTACACCAATCAAACGCGAAGGCAATCTTCTATGGCCAGTGCTTTTTGACCAAGTTACAAAAGATATGAAAGTGGCATGGGAAGAGCCATTTGGTCCTGTTTTACCAATTATCCGTGTGGCTAGTGTAGAGGAAGCCATTGCCTTTGCCAACGAATCTGAATTCGGCCTTCAATCCTCAGTCTTTACAAATGATTTCAAAAAAGCATTTGAAATTGCTGAAAAACTTGAAGTGGGTACAGTTCATATAAATAATAAAACCCAGCGTGGTCCAGATAATTTCCCATTCCTTGGTGTCAAAGGTTCTGGCGCTGGAGTGCAAGGAATTAAATATAGTATTGAAGCGATGACAAATGTCAAATCCATTGTTTTTGATGTGAAATGAAATGTAAAATCAGGAGATTCGTTTCCTGATTTATTTTTTTACTTAAAAATTATATTTTTTGTTAGCTAAATAACGAACTTTGTGATAGTATTATTAAAAAACAATTCGTTTTCAAAGCGTTTCTGAAAATTTCTTGATTTACAAGTGAACACATCAGTGAATTTGTTGAAGACTTTCAAAAGATTTTTTTGCAAATTCCGTAATTTACTTGAATCTTCCCTAAAAAGGTAGTATAATAAAATCTATAGAAAACGCTTACAGAATTAGGAGGGTGTATGGATAAGAATAATGCTTTAAAAACCTTTATGACAGGTGAAAATTTTCACCTCCAGCACTATCTGGGAGCTCATAGGGAAGAAAAAAATGGTGAGTATGGCTACACTTTTCGTGTGTGGGCACCTAATGCTCAGGCTGTACACTTGGTAGGGGATTTCACCAATTGGATTGAAAATCAAATTCCAATGGAACGGAACGAATTTGGAGTCTGGGAAGTCTTTACCAGTCTTGCTTACGAAGGCCAAATTTATAAGTATCATATCACACGTGCAAATGGTCATCAGCTTATGAAGATTGATCCTTTGGCTGTACGGTATGAGGCACGACCTGGTACTGGGGCTATTTTAACAGAAATTCCAGAGAAAAAATGGAAAGATGGACTTTGGTTAGCTCGTAGAAAACGCTTGAGCTTTGAAGAGCGTCCCGTCAATATTTACGAAGCTCATGCTGGCTCTTGGAAGAGAAATCCTGATGGTAGTCCTTTTAGTTTTGCTCAATTGAAAGATGAACTCATTCCTTACTTGGTCGAGATGAACTATACTCACATTGAGTTTATGCCCTTGATGTCTCATCCTCTTGGATTGAGTTGGGGTTACCAGCTTATGGGTTACTTTGCTTTAGAGCATGCCTATGGTCGCCCTGAGGAATTTCAAGATTTTGTTGAGGAGTGTCACTTAAACAATATTGGGGTTATTGTGGACTGGGTACCTGGTCACTTCACTATTAATGATGATGCCTTGGCCTATTATGATGGAACACCGACTTTTGAATATCAAGACCATAATAAGGCTCATAACTACGGTTGGGGCGCACTCAATTTTGACCTTGGAAAGAATGAAGTCCAGTCCTTCTTGATTTCTAGTATTAAGTTTTGGATTGACTTTTACCATTTGGACGGTATTCGTGTGGATGCAGTGAGCAATATACTCTATCTAGATTACGATGATGCCCCATGGACGCCTAATAAAGATGGGGGCAATCTCAACTACGAAGGCTATTATTTCTTAAAACGTTTGAATGATGTCATTAAACAAGCTCATCCAGACGTTATGATGATAGCTGAGGAAAGTTCATCAGCTACTCAGATTACTGACACCAAGGATTCAGATGGTCTTGGCTTTGACTACAAATGGAATATGGGTTGGATGAATGATATCCTCCGATTCTACGAAGAAGACCCAATTTACCGTAAGTATGACTTTAATTTAGTGACTTTCAGTTTTATGTATGTCTTCAAGGAGAATTATCTCCTACCATTCTCACATGACGAAGTGGTTCATGGCAAGAAGAGTATGATGCACAAGATGTGGGGAGATCGTTATAATCAATTCGCAGGCTTGCGTAATCTCTACACTTACCAAATTTGTCACCCTGGTAAAAAATTGCTCTTCATGGGTAGTGAATATGGGCAATTCCTAGAATGGAAATCTGAAGAGCAGTTGGAATGGTCTAACCTAGAAGATCCAATGAATGCTAAGATGAAGTATTTCACTTCTCAGCTAAATCAGTTTTACAAAGACCACCGCTGTCTGTGGGAAATTGATACCAGCTATGATGGTATTGAAATCATCGATGCGGATAATAGAGACCAGAGTGTTCTTTCCTTCATCCGTAAGGGTAAGAAGGATGATATGTTAGTCTGTATCTTTAATATGGCACCTGTTGAACGAAAAGATTTTACAATCGGGCTTCCTGTTGCAGGGATTTACGAAGAAGTCTGGAATACTGAGTTAGAAGAGTGGGGAGGCGTTTGGAAAGAACATAATCAAACTGTGCAAACGCAAGAAGGACTATGGAAAGATTATGAGCAGACCTTGACCTTTACCCTACCGGCTATGGGAGCAAGTGTTTGGAAAATCAAACGCCGCTTGAAACCTACTAAAACCGTCACAAGTAAAAACCAAAAAGGAGTAGAAAATGAAGAATGAAATGTTAGCTTTGATTCTTGCTGGTGGGCAAGGAACTCGTCTCGGTAAACTCACTCAAAGCATTGCAAAACCAGCTGTGCAATTTGGTGGGCGCTACCGTATCATTGACTTTGCTCTTTCAAACTGTGCCAACTCAGGCATCAACAATGTTGGAGTCATTACACAGTACCAACCACTTGCTCTCAACAACCATATTGGTAATGGTTCAAGCTGGGGACTAGACGGTATCAATTCTGGTGTCTCTATTCTTCAACCTTATTCTGCAAGTGAAGGAAATCGTTGGTTTGAGGGGACTAGCCACGCTATTTACCAAAATATTGATTATATCGACAGTGTCAATCCTGAGTATGTCTTGATTCTATCTGGGGACCATATCTACAAAATGGATTATGATGATATGCTCCAGTCTCACAAAGATAATAATGCCAGCTTGACAGTAGCGGTTTTAGACGTCCCTCTTAAAGAAGCTAGTCGTTTTGGTATTATGAACACAGATGCCAATAACCGCATTGTTGAATTTGAAGAAAAACCAGCTCAACCTAAATCTACAAAAGCTTCTATGGGAATTTACATTTTTGATTGGCAACGTCTGCGCAATATGCTTGTTACTGCTGAAAAGAGCAATGTCGATATGTCAGACTTCGGTAAGAATGTCATTCCAAATTACCTTGAGTCAGGTGAAAGTGTCTATGCATATGAGTTTAATGGCTACTGGAAAGATGTTGGTACTATTGAGTCACTTTGGGAAGCTAACATGGAATATATTTCACCAGAAAATGCCTTGGATAGCCGTAACCGTCAATGGAAGATTTACTCAAGAAACTTAATTTCACCACCAAACTTCCTTGGGGCAAATGCTCATGTGGAAGATTCCTTGGTTGTCGATGGCTGTTTCGTAGATGGAACTGTTAAACATTCTATCCTCTCAACAGGTGCGCAAGTTCGCGAAGGGGCAGAAGTAGTAGATTCAGTTATCATGAGTGGTGCAATTGTCGGTCAGGGAGCTAAAATCAAACGTGCCATTATTGGTGAAGGTGCAGTTATTTCTGATGGTGTCGAAATTGATGGAACAGAAGAAGTACAAGTTGTAGGGTATAATGAAGTAGTGGGGGTAGCAACAGATGAAGATTGATAAATATTCTGCCATTTTAGGAAACACAGTTGGTTTTCATGATATGTCAACACTGACAGACCACCGTCCAGTAGCTAGTTTGCCATTTGGTGGTAAATATCGCTTGATTGACTTCCCGCTTTCAAGTCTTGCTAATGCTGGTGTCCGTAGTATTTTTGGTATTTTCCAACAAGACAATATCAGCTCAGTCTTTGACCATATCCGTTCAGGACGTGAGTGGGGCTTGTCAACTCTTCTTAGCCACTATTATCTAGGTATTTACAATACTCGTGTGGAAAGTAGTACAGTTGGAAAAGAATACTACCAACAACTTCTTACTTACTTGAAACGTTCTGGCTCAAACCAAACAGTTTCACTCAACTGTGATGTTTTGATTAATATTGATTTGAACCAAGTTTTCCATCTACATAGTACAACAAAAGGGCCTATCACTGTAGTTTATAAAAAACTAGCTAAGAAAGACATTTCAGAAGTAAACGCAATCTTGGAAGTGGATGAAACAGACCATGTTCGTTCTCATAAACTCTTTGATAGTAAATCATCAGATGAAGTTTACAATATGTCGACAGATATCTTTGTCGTTGATACCCCTTGGTTGATTGAACGCTTAGAAGAAGAGGCTAAGAAAGAACATCCAGAGAAGTTGCGCTATGTTTTACGGGATTTGGCTGCAAAAGAAGGGGCTTTTGCCTACGAGTACACAGGCTACCTAGCCAACATTCATTCTGTAGAGTCTTATTATAAAGCGAATATCGATATGCTTGAATCGCAAAAGTTCTATTCTCTCTTCTCACCAAACCAAAAGATTTTATACAAAGGTCAAAAACGAAGAGCCAACTTACTATGCCAATACATCTAAGGTAAGTACTTCTCAGTTTGCTTCTGGTAGTATTGTTGAAGGTCAAGTGGCTAATTCTGTTTTATCACGTAATATTCATGTCCATAAGGATAGCTTGGTTAAAGATAGCATCTTATTCCCTCGTGTTGTTATTGGAGAAGGTGCTCAGGTAGAATACGCTATCTTGGACAAGGGTGTTGAAGTTGCGGATGGAGTAGTGATCCGTGGAACTGCAGAACATCCAGTCGTCGTTAAGAAAGGTGCTAAAGTAACAGAGGATATTCATTCATGAAAATTTTTATTTGTAGCAGCTGAGGGTGCACCCTTTTCAAAAACAGGTGGTTTGGGAGACGTCATTGGCGCTCTTCCTAAATCACTGGTAAAAGCGGGACATGAAGTTGCAGTAATTTTACCCTACTATGACATGGTAGAGGCTAAATTTGGAAATCAGATTGAAGATGTGCTTCATTTTGAGGTTAGTGTTGGTTGGCGCAGACAGTACTGTGGGATTAAGAAAACAGTCTTAAATGGTGTGACCTTCTACTTCATTGACAACCAATATTATTTCTTCCGAGGTCATGTTTACGGTGATTTTTGATGACGGAGAACGCTTTGCTTTTTTTCCAACTGGCTGCCATTGAGGCTATGGAAAGGATTGACTTTATTCCTGATCTTCTCCATGTTCATGACTACCATACAGCTATGATTCCTTTCTTGTTGAAGGAAAAATACCGTTGGATTCAAGCCTATGAGGGCATTAAAACTGTTTTAACCATTCATAATTTGGAATTCCAAGGACAATTCTCAGAAGGAATGTTGGGTGATTTATTTGGAGTTGGCTTTGAACGTTATGCGGATGGTACCCTTCGCTGGAACAACTGTCTCAACTGGATGAAGGCAGGTATTCTCTATGCGGATCGTGTGTCAACTGTCTCGCCTAGCTATGCCCATGAAATTATGACCAGTCAGTTCGGCTGTAACTTGGATCAGATTCTTCGAATGGAGTCTGGTAAG
>CAKMPG010000156.1:0-6862 GCA_927911355.1 Streptococcus mitis
CAACGCCTTTTCCTTTGTCAAGGGACGCTTCGCTCTAAAGCCCTTGACAAATCCAGGCGTTAAACTGTTTTGTGTACAAGCCAATTGTCCCACAAGTTGTATTGACACTGGTTCGTGTCACAAATGTTTGTGTTTCTTAGAAGTATGAGTCTCATTCCATAACTTTTTATATTGAACATATCATCTTGTTGTGTTATACTATAAATTGATATAAACAAAGATGTAGGAGGAACCGAAACTATGACAGCCTCAATGCGTTTAAGATAAGCTGGCAATAAAAAAAGCAGAATCTATACCCGATGATAGGCTTTTTTGTTGTGCTTATTTATACGATATTGAGCATTCATTAGTTACGGTGAGGATATTGGTTATTTAACTATACCTTTATTTAACTATGTCTTTAATATGAATGTTTCCAAATTGTATGTATGCAGACCAAAAGCCACATTGTGGGGTTTGGCCTGCATTTTTTATTGCCTAGAATGCTATTCAAAATAGAAATTCAAGCAAAATAATATGCAGGAGATAATATAAATGGAAAAATACAACAATTGGAAACGAAAATTTTATGCAATATGGGCAGGGCAAGCAGTATCATTAATCACTAGTGCCATCCTGCAAATGGCGATTATTTTTTACCTTACAGAAAAACAGGATCTGCGATGGTCTTGTCTATGGCTTCATTAGTAGGTTTTTTACCCTATGCGATTTTGGGACCTGCCATTGGTGTGCTAGTGGATCGTCATGATAGGAAGAAGATAATGATTGGTGCCGATTTAATTATCGCAGCAGCTGGTGCAGTGCTTGCTATTGTTGCATTCTGTATGGAGCTACCTGTCTGGATGATTATGATAGTATTGTTTATCCGTAGCATTGGAACAGCTTTTCATACCCCAGCACTCAATGCGGTTACACCACTTTTAGTACCAGAAGAACAGCTAACGAAATGCGCAGGCTATAGTCAGTCTTTGCAGTCTATAAGCTATATTGTTAGTCCGGCAGTTGCAGCACTCTTATACTCCGTTTGGGATTTAAATGCTATTATTGCCATCGACGTATTGGGTGCTGTGATTGCATCTATTACGGTAGCAATTGTACGTATACCTAAGCTGGGTAATCAAGTGCAAAGTTTAGAACCAAATTTCATAAGGGAGATGAAAGAAGGAGTTGTGGTTCTGAGACAAAACAAAGGATTGTTTGCCTTATTACTCTTAGGAACACTATATACTTTTGTTTATATGCCAATCAATGCACTATTTCCTTTAATAAGCATGGAACACTTTAATGGAACGCCTGTGCATATTTCTATTACGGAAATTTCCTTTGCATTTGGGATGCTAGCAGGAGGCTTATTATTAGGAAGATTAGGGGGCTTCGAAAAGCATGTATTACTAATAACAAGTTCATTTTTTATAATGGGGACCAGTTTAGCCGTTTCGGGAATACTTCCTCCAAATGGATTTGTAATATTCGTAGTTTGCTGTGCAATAATGGGGCTTTCGGTGCCATTTTATAGCGGTGTGCAAACAGCTCTTTTTCAGGAGAAAATTAAGCCTGAATATTTAGGACGTGTATTTTCTTTGATCGGAAGTATCATGTCACTTGCTATGCCAATTGGGTTAATTCTTTCTGGATTCTTTGCTGATAAAATCGGTGTAAATCATTGGTTTTTACTATCAGGTATTTTAATTATTGGCATTGCTATAGTTTGCCAAATGATAACTGAGGTTAGAAAATTAGATTTAAAATAAACAATATTGGAGGAATATTTATGTATCTTATTTTCATGTAACTCTTCCTGCTAAAATCGCAGGGTTTTCCCTGCATACAAGCAAATGAAAGCATGCGATTATAGACAGGAGGAAATGTTATGGAATTAATATTAAAAGCAAAAGACATTCGTGTGGAATTCAAAGGACGCGATGTTTTAGATATAAATGAATTAGAAGTATATGATTATGACCGTATTGGTTTAGTAGGAGCAAATGGTGCTGGAAAAAGCACTTTACTCAGGGTACTTTTAGGAGAATTAACTCCCCCAGGATGTAAAATGAATCGTCTGGGTGAACTTGCCTATATTCCCCAGTTGGACGAAGTAACTCTGCAGGAGGAAAAAGATTTTGCACTTGTAGGCAAGCTAGGTGTTGAGCAATTAAATATACAGACTATGAGCGGTGGTGAAGAAACAAGGCTTAAAATAGCACAGGCCTTATCGGCACAGGTTCATGGTATTTTAGCGGATGAACCTACGAGCCATTTAGACCGTGAAGGAATTGATTTTCTAATAGGACAGCTAAAATATTTTACAGGTGCACTGTTAGTTATTAGCCATGACCGCTATTTTCTTGATGAAATAGTAGATAAAATATGGGAACTGAAAGATGGCAAAATCATTGAGTATTGGGGAAACTATTCTGATTATCTTCGTCAGAAAGAGGAAGAACGTAAGAGCCAAGCTGCAGAATACGAACAATTTATTGCGGAACGTGCCCGATTGGAAAGGGCTGCGGAGGAAAAGCGAAAACAGGCTCGTAAAATAGAACAGAAGGCAAAAGGTTCTTCAAAGAAAAAAAGTACTGAAGACGGAGGGCGTTTAGCTCATCAAAAATCAATAGGAAGTAAGGAAAAAAAGATGTATAATGCTGCTAAAACCCTAGAGCACAGGATTGCGGCCTTAGGAAAAGTAGAAGCTCCGGAAGGCATTCGCAGAATTCGTTTCAGGCAAAGTAAAGCATTGGAGCTCCATAATCCATACCCTATAGTCGGTGCAGAAATTAATAAAGTATTTGGGGATAAGGCTCTGTTTGAAAATGCATCTTTTCAAATTCCGTTAGGAGCAAAAGTGGCGTTAACTGGTGGTAATGGAATCGGAAAAACAACTTTAATCCAAATGATCTTAAACCATGAAGAAGGAATTTCTATTTCGCCTAAGGCAAAAATAGGTTACTTTGCACAGAATGGTTACAAGTACAACAGTAATCAGAATGTTATGGAGTTTATGCAGAAGGATTGTGACTACAATATATCAGAAATTCGTTCAGTGCTAGCATCTATGGGGTTCAAACAGAACGATATTGGAAAAAGTTTATCTGTTTTAAGCGGTGGAGAAATTATAAAATTGTTGCTTGCTAAAATGCTCATGGGTAGATATAACATCCTAATAATGGATGAACCCAGTAACTTCCTTGACATACCAAGTTTAGAGGCTTTGGAAATACTAATGAAGGAGTACACCGGAACTATCGTGTTTATCACCCACGATAAACGATTACTCGAAAATGTAGCAGATGTAGTTTATGAAATTAGAGATAAGAAAATAAATCTGAAACATTAAATTTAAGGTAGTCGCTGGTCAGTATAGTCTGTTCTGGTTGGCGACTCCATTGTTAAAGAGTATAAAGACTTTAGATTTTATGAATATTAAAAATAGGAACAGTCAATTGAACTGCTCCTATTTTTCTGCTAAATATATTGTAGTTTTCTTATATGTATAATGATAGATTAGCGGATTCTCATCTACGGTACTTACTTCAAATATGAAGAAGTGATCGCGGTTATCTCTGGACTTTTCCTTATTGAGGACAAAGTAATTCTTACGTGAAGTCGCCATTGTTTTTAGGATATCATCAGTTAGGAAGGTCAATGGAATATTCATGTTAGAGTAGCGGTAGAAGTCACGTTCAAAATCTTGGTAGCTCTCGCTATAATAGTCCATTTGTAGGTGATTACGCTGAAACTCAAGCTGATTCATAGAGCACCTCCTCGACAAGTTCAATACTAATAATGTCTTTTAATTTCAAATTGATGTGACCTGTTGTAGTTTTTATCAAAATGAAATCTTTGGTCAGACTTGGTATTGTTCCAGTGTAGGAAACACGCTTGTTTTTTTCAATCACTTGAATGCGTGTGCGTAGCTGCCCGGCGTATACTTGACTGAGGAGTAATAATTTCTTCTCTAGTGATAAGTCAGACATGTACGTTACTTTGTTTGTATCATCAGAGAGTGCTGATGCATGTTCAGATAGGAAAAAGCCCATCCATTTTTGCATCTTTGTATCCTGGTACTCTCTTGCTGATTGAAATGGTAAATATGAACGGTCAATCATATCAAATCCTTTCTATGCAGAGGCAAGGGTATTTTTATCAAATTGAATCGTAAAACCTTGAATTCCCCCACCTGTGTAACATTCTTTAAAGCGATTGATTACCTCAGTATAGATTATCACAGATGAGCTTGTTGGCTTAATGCTAAATGTAAATTCCAATGGTAATCGGTTTTCAGATTTAGCATGTACTAGTCGTATCGATATTTCAGTTGTTTTGAGTTTTCTCTGACGAAGTTTTGAAGTTGCTGTTTCAACGATTCCATGTAAAAATCTTTCAAGCATTTCAATATCATTACATCCTTTGCTACGGATTTCTGAAAATTGTACTGTATTTTTTTCTTGTTTCATTTTAATCCCTCCAATCCACCCGCGGAATGACCACCGATAAGTTTACTGCGTTCAATATTTCTGGAACCTTCAGTTAGGACGGTTCCTTTTTGTATGGCTAAAAAACCAAACTGTTCTCTGACAACATCAATAGCTGTCTGAAGTCTATTATCTTTTTCAATTTGTTCTACATCATCAAAGAGTGATAGTAGAGTATAGCTTTCATCTACGAAGCCACTATAAGATACACCAATTTGTCTCACTGCACCAGAGGTGTATTTTTTCGGAATAATACAAGTACATGACTCACCATTGTTTTGGGGAGATTTGCGGGTTCAATTTTATTCTGAGCATTTATAGATTTTTTCATCTCAGTCCTAGAATAGCCAATATGAATAGAAACGACAGTAGTCAATACTAGGGCTACTGTTCCGTTCCACAGTATCATTTAAAAATCATTTTCACACCCTTTCGTCTATTAGTATAGAAGAAAGCTCTCAGCACACGTGGAGTGTGTTGCTCTGCTCGTAAAAGCCTAGAAACGTTGGAACGAAAGTGGTTAAGAAAAGCCTTGTAGGTAAGGCTTTTTCTTATGTGCTGGGGAAGTATCAGAGTGAGAATACAAGTTGAGTATCTTGATGTGATAGCCTGATAGGCTGTCAATCTATTCCCATAAACCCTAGGGGGTACGGAGTTGTTACCATAGACTAGGCGTTAACAGGAATAAACGTATCCCCTATTAATGAAACTCAAGCAAAGTTTGATCCAGGGAGATAAATAGAAGTAAGATGATACAATTTTATTTAGGGAGTAGATAGATTTCAAAAAAGTCATCGTTCAAAAAATGTAAACGTTAAAATGCTATTAAATCGTTAGATAGTGCGGATATACTTAGAGTTTAAATGTTAGCGTTTTCGTGATATAATATCATAAGAAAAATTATTGGAGAAACTGAATGAGAAACGATATTCAACCGGCCTTACAAACAATAAAATCTTATTTTGAAAAATCAGAGTTTTATATTCCTACCTATCAGAGACCCTATGCTTGGCAAGTATCACAATGTGAACAACTCATTGAAGATATTAATCTTCATATGGAAAATTTCGATGATAGTTCCCAAGACAATTATTTCTTTGGAGCTGTTCTCATTGCTCAAGAATCTGGAGAAGAGCATGAAGTAACCTTGATTGATGGCCAGCAAAGAACAACGACATTTATGTTACTTCTTAAGGCAATCTTATTGAAGATTGATAAGGAGCTTGAACTTCAACCGACTCTAGATACTGATGCACGCAGATTAGTGAAACGTCTTAATGGTCTTAAAGAGCAGATTGTCACAATGCTTTTCAATGTTTCAGATGACGAAAAAGATGATTTCGTTGATGGACTATATTATCCTAGCGATGATAGAATAAAGTATCTAAATCATTCGATTTCAGAAAAATATGCTAGTGAGATGACTACTATCTTGCTAGGTAAAGATTTTATATCTATTAAAGATAGAGTTCATCAAATCTATCGTCGCCAGAAAGACAACCGCTATACTAACTTCTATAAAAACTTTAGATATTTTTACAATATTTGTAACGAATTGAATGTTTTTACTCTTATCAATTTTGCTAACCACTTTATTGATAATTGCCAAGTGATTACTATTACAAGTTATAATACTGATCAGGCAATAAATATTTTTCAATTCTTTGAATGGGACTGGTGTTCCATTGACCCCAATTGAAGTAATCGTATCTAAGACCACAGCAAACGCATCAGATAGAAAAAACTTCGAAAAAAATTGGCAAGAGATTGTACAACGTACAGATTCATCTAGATTAGACTTAAATGCGTTAATTACTCACTATATTTTCGTAAAAACTTTCAGAACAAAACAGTGCAGATCGAAGAAATCCTGGTATAAGAGCCTTTTTCTCAAAAAATAAACATCTATTGAATGAAGATGTTCTGTTTACTGCTGAACTAAATACAATCTTAAATAATTTTGAACGAGTATCTGATACTACCAATGGTCAGTTGATAAACAAATTAAACGGTAATTTACGACCTTTTGTTAGTAGTTATCTATTTTTCAGACAAGACAAGACATATTTGGAATACTTACTTAGACTTGGAGTTTTGATTGAATTATCTGAACTCTCATATAGCCATAAACTTTTTAAAGGCTTTCTAGAAGAAATTAATTTGATGTACAGTCAAGTTGATTCAATTTCAATCGATGAACTTATTTCAAAAATAAAGAAGCATATCCATGATAATTTTATTTATGAAGATATTAAACAAACTTTGATTGAAAGTGGTGTTTCAAATTCTATTCTTTATGTAATGAATTCTTATTTGCACTAGAAAAAGGTACTGACTTTAATTTAGATGGGAATATTGATATTGAACATATTATGCCGCAGAGTGGTTTG
>CAKMPG010000157.1:0-4054 GCA_927911355.1 Streptococcus mitis
AAAGTGGGGAACAGGCCTTTAATCTGGGTCAGGTGAGTTATCAAAATAAGAAAACAAGCTTGGTGACGACGGTTCGTACGCCTAAGAGTCAATATGAGTTTCTGTTTCCTTCAGTCAAAATCAAAGAAGAGAAAACAGATAAAAGGAAAAGGTAGCGACTGATTCAAGCGAAAAAGCGGAGAAGAAAAAATCAGAAGAGAAGTCTGAAAAGAAAGAGAATTCCTAGCCAATCAAGCTACTTTGTGCTAAACTAAAAATATGAAACATGATTTTAACCACGAAGCAGAAACTTTCGATTCGCCTAAAAATATCTTCCTTGCAAACTTGGTTTGTCAAGCAGTCGAGAAACAGATTGATCTTCTATCAGACAAAGAAATTTTGGATTTCGGTGGAGGGACGGGTCTGTTAACCTTGCCCCTAGCCAAGCAGGCCAAGTCTGTAACATTGGTGGATATTTCGGAGAAAATGCTGGAGCAAGCTCGTTTGAAAGCGGAGCAGCAAGAAATCAAGAATATCCAGTTTTTGGAGCAAGATTTACTGAAAAAAACCTTAGAGCAAGAGTTTGATCTCATTGTTGTTTGTCGTGTTCTTCATCATATGCCTGATTTGGATGCGGCTCTCTCACTGTTTCATCAACAGTTGAAGGAAGATGGACAACTCCTCGTTGCTGATTTTACCAAGACAGAGGCTAACCATCATGGATTTGATTTAGCTGAACTGGAAAAACAGCTAATTGAGCATGGTTTTTCATCTGTGCATAGTCAGATCCTCTATAGCGCTGAAGACCTGTTTCAAGGAAATTACTCAGAACTCTTTTTAACAGTAGCCCAAAAATCACTCGCTTAATCAGGGAGTGATTTTTCTATAAGGATGGAAAAAAGAAGGGAAATTTGATAAGATAGGAATATGGATTTTGAAAAAATTGAACAAGCTTATACGTATTTACTAGAGAATGTCCAAGTCATCCAAAGTGATTTGGCGACCAACTTTTATGACGCCCTGGTGGAGCAAAACAGCATCTATTTGGATGGTGAGACTGAGTTAGAGCAGGTCAAGGAAAACAATCAGGCCCTTAAACGCTTAGCGCTTCGCAAAGAAGAATGGCTCAAAACCTACCAGTTTCTCTTGATGAAGGCTGGGCAGACAGAGCCCCTACAGGCCAATCACCAGTTTACACCAGATGCCATTGCTTTACTTTTGGTGTTTATTGTGGAAGAGTTGTTTAAAGAGAAGGAGATTACGATCCTCGAAATGGGTTCTGGGATGGGAATTTTGGGCGCTACTTTCTTGACCTCGCTTGATAAAAAGGTGGATTACTTGGGAATGGAAGTGGATGATTTGCTGATTGATTTGGCGGCTAGTATGGCAGATGTAATTGGTTTGCAGGCTGGTTTTGTCCAAGGAGATGCCGTTCGTCCACAAATGCTCAAAGAAAGCGATGTGGTCATCAGCGACTTGCCTGTCGGCTATTATCCTGATGACGCCGTTGCGTCGCGCCATCAAGTTGCTTCTAGTCAAGAACATACTTACGCCCATCACTTGCTCATGGAACAAGGACTTAAGTATCTCAAGTCAGACGGATATGCTATTTTTCTAGCTCCGAGTGATTTGTTGACCAGTCCTCAAAGTGACTTGTTGAAAGGTTGGTTGAAAGAGGAGGCAAGTCTGACTGCCATGATTAGTTTGCCTGAAAATCTCTTTGCCAGTGCTAAACAATCCAAGACGATTTTTATCTTACAGAAGAAAAGTGAAACAGCAGTAGATCCTTTTGTTTATCCACTTGCTAGCTTGCAAGATGCAAGTGTTTTAATGAAATTTAAAGAAAATTTTCAAAAATGGACTCAAGGTACTGAAATATAAAATAGATTTTGTTATAATAGATGAAAACGCTTAAAAGAGGAGTCTTGTTATGACAAAAACAATTGCAATCAATGCGGGAAGTTCAAGTTTGAAATGGCAATTATACTTAATGCCAGAAGAAAAAGTATTGGCGAAAGGTTTGATTGAACGTATCGGTTTGAAAGATTCAATTTCAACTGTAAAATTTGATGGTCGTTCTGAACAACAAATTTTGGATATTGAAAATCATACACAAGCCGTTAAAATCTTATTGGATGACTTGATTCGTTTCGATATTATCAAGGCTTATGATGAGATTACAGGTGTTGGACACCGTGTTGTTGCAGGTGGAGAATATTTCAAAGAATCAACAGTTGTTGAAGGGGATGTTTTAGAAAAAGTTGAAGAGTTGAGTTTGTTGGCTCCTCTCCACAATCCAGCTAATGCAGCAGGTGTTCGCGCCTTCAAGGAATTGTTGCCAGACATTACCAGTGTAGTTGTTTTTGATACTTCATTCCACACAACTATGCCAGAGAAAGCTTATCGCTATCCTCTACCAACAAAATATTACACAGAAAACAAGGTTCGTAAATATGGTGCCCACGGTACAAGTCACCAGTTTGTAGCAGGAGAAGCAGCAAAACTCTTGGGCCGTCCATTAGAAGACTTAAAATTGATTACTTGCCACATCGGTAATGGTGCTTCTATTACAGCTGTTAAGGGTGGTCAATCTGTCGATACTTCAATGGGCTTCACTCCACTTGGTGGTGTGATGATGGGAACTCGTACAGGGGATATTGACCCAGCTATCATTCCTTACTTAATGCAATATACAGAGGACTTTAACACGCCTGAAGATATTAGTCGAGTCCTTAATCGTGAATCAGGCCTTATGGGTGTTTCAGGCAAATCTAGTGATATGCGAGATGTGATTGCTGCTATGGAAGAAGGGGATCACGATGCCACTTTAGCCTATGAAATGTATGTTGATCGCATTCAAAACATATCGGTCAATACCTTGCGGTCCTAAATGGAGCAGATGCTATTATCTTTACTGCAGGTATCGGTGAAAATGCTGCAAACGTACGTGAAGATGTTATCTCAGGTATCTCTTGGTTTGGCTGTGATGTTGATCCAGAAAAGAACGTCTTTGGCGTGACAGGAGACATCTCAACAGAGGCAGCGAAGATCCGTGTATTGGTTATTCCAACTGATGAAGAATTAGTCATTGCCCGTGACGTTGAACGCTTAAAAAAATAACTAAAATCAGAAAAAATATTCCGTACAAGGAGTTGGGAAAGAGATTTTTCCAGCTTCTTTTTATGGTGAAATTGTCCAAAACCTTGCTATGATTGGCTTTTTTGAAAAATATGGTATAATAGTAGTAATTTAATAGATGGAGTTGAGTTTTGAAGAAAAACTTTCGTGTAAAAAGAGAGAAAGATTTTAAGGCGATTTTCAAGGAGGGGACAAGTTTTGCCAATCGCAAGTTTGTTGTCTACCAACTAGAAAATCAGAAAAACCATTTTCGAGTAGGTCTATCAGTAGCAAAAAACTTGGGAATGCCGTCACTAGAAATCAAATTAAGCGACGAATTCGGCATATTATCCAGAATGCAAAAGGGAGTCTGGTAGAAGATGTCGACTTTGTTGTCATTGCTCGAAAAGGAGTCGAAACCTTGGGATACGCAGAGATGGAGAAAAATCTACTCCACGTATTAAAATTATCAAAGATTTACCAGGAAGGAAATGGGAGTGAAAAAGAAACTACAGTTGACTGTTTGCTAGGACTGTCTCTATTAATCATGACAGCCTGTGCAACCAATGGGACAGCTAGCGATATTACAGCCGATTCGGCTGATTTTTGGAGTAAATTTGTTTACTTCTTTGCGGAAAACATTCGCTTTTTATCGTTTGATATCAGTATCGGAGTGGGGATTATTCTCTTTACGGTCTTGATTCGTACACTGCTTTTGCCAGTCTTTCAGGTGCAAATGGTGGCGTCTAGAAAAATGCAGGAAGCTCAACCACGCATTAAGGCGTTACGAGAACAATATCCAGGCAGAGATATGGAAAGCAGAACCAAGTTAGAGCAGGAAATGCGTAAGTCTTTAAAGAAATGGGTGTCAGACATTCAGATTCTCTTTGGCCGATTTTGATCAGATGCCGGTTATTTTGGCCTTGTTCCAAGCTCTATCAAGAGTTGATTTTTTAAA